>JAGLSE010000035.1 GCA_023135905.1 Candidatus Omnitrophota bacterium | reverse complement strand
GTTAGAATGGCTGTTTTATATTTAATAGGTACAAAAAAAAGAGAGATATGAAAATACTTATAAAAAATGCCACTTTAGTTAATAAGGATTGTATCGAAAAGTTAGATATATTGATTCAGGATAATAAAATTTTAAAAGTTCAAAATAATATAATTGAAAAGGCAGATGAAACAATTGATGCTGAAGGTAAGTATGTTTTCCCTGGCTTCATTGATTTGCATACCCATCTTCGTTCTCCGGGAAGGGAAGATGAGGAAGATCTTTTAAGTGGAGCTAATGCTGCAGTAAAGGGAGGTTTTACAGATATATTTTGTATGCCTAATACTGATCCTGCTATAGATAATGAAGGGTTAGCAACTTGGATAATCGAAGAATCGCGGCGCATAGGATTGGTGGATATCCATCCCATAGGAGCCATAACAAAAAATAGAGAAGGAAAAAAATTAACTGAATTTAATACTTTAAAAAATGCCGGTTGTTTGTGTTTTAGTGATGATGGTAGTTCGGTAAACGATCCTTTAGTTTTTCGTCGGGCTTTGGAATATGCGAAGATGTCAGACAGCTTAATAATAGAACATTGTGAAGATAATAGTATTTGTAATAAAGGGGCGATGAGGGAGGGGTTTATTTCGTCTCAACATGGTCTGCCGGCTATACCGGATATTGCCGAGAGTTTAATTGTTGATAGGGATCTTCAGATAGCAAAATATTTAGATACAAAAATTCATTTAGCGCATATCAGTACTGCTAAAAGTGTAGAAATAATTCGACGAGCAAAGCGCGAAAGTGTTAAGGTTACTTGTGAGACTTGTCCCCATTATTTTGTTTTGACAGTTGATGATGTTGTAAATAGTAATTTTAATAGTAATTTTAAAGTCAATCCTCCTTTAGGAGATAAAAATGATTTGGAAGCAATAAAAAAAGCTTTAAAGGAAGGAGTAATTGATTGTATTGCGACAGACCATGCACCTCATTCCCAGTCTGAAAAGGAACTGCCTTTTGAATATGCTCCTTTTGGGTTTATGGGTTTAGAGTTAGCATTTTCCTTAATAAATACTTATCTTGTTAAAACAGGAGTGCTTGATTTGAAAGGTATAGCTGAAAAGTTAGCGTTTAATCCGGCAAAAATTACCGGGCTTACTAATTGCGGAGAAATAAAAGAAGGGTATCAGTCTAATTTAGTCATAGTTGATATTGATAAAAAGTGGACCGTTGAGGAAGAGAATATAGTTTCTAAATCTAAGAATACTCCTTTTTTAAATAAAGAATTAGAGGGTGTTATTGAGTATACTATTTATAAAGGAACGATTGTTTATAAAAATCAAAGTTAATACATACCTTGTTGTTTGGTAAAACTAATTTATTCTAAAGGTAATATTTTAAATAAGTCCCTATAGCTCAAATGGATAGAGTGTAGGCCTCCGAAGCCTAAAGTGCAGGTTCAATTCCTGCTAGGGACATGTTTTATGGTAATGTAGCTAAATGCAACATTACCTGATTGCACAGATTGTAAGTGCTAGATTTTAAGGATTGATATTAGGTATTTAAGATATTATGTAATAGCACTAAATTAGGTTGTAATTTATGAATGTGGCAGTAATAGGCGGATCGAATTGTACGAAAAAAAATTATAACATAGCTAAAGAGTTAGGGTGTCTTATAGCTTTAGAAGGGTGGACTCTTATTTGCGGAGGTGGATTTGGAGTTATGGAGGCAGCTTGTAAAGGAGCAAAAGAAAAAGGGGGATTAACCGTAGGCATTTTGCCTAGTTATAAAGGTGAAGATGCGAATTCATATTTGGATGTTCAAATCCCTACAGGGTTAGGTTATGCCCGAAACATCTTAGTTGTAAGATCTGCTGAAATAGTAATCGCTATAGACGGTAAAGAAGGAACTTTATCTGAGATAGCTTTTGCTTTAAATGAGAAAAAATATGTTATCGGTATAAATACTTGGGATATAAAGGGAATTAAAAAAGTGAGTACTGTTCAGCAAGCGATAGAAAAAATAAGAGCGAAGTTGCTTAATTTAAATAATTAGAATTTTTCGATGTTGAAAATTTAAAAGTTTATTAACTTTAAAATGCAAGGAGGCATCATGGCAAAGCGTAAAGAGTTAAAAAAAATTATTATTATAGGGTCAGGACCTATAATTATCGGTCAAGCTTGCGAATTTGATTATTCCGGAACACAGGCTTGCAAAGCTTTAAAAGCTGAAGGGTATGAAATAGTTTTAGTTAATTCAAATCCTGCGACAATCATGACTGATCCCGGTATGGCTGATAAGACATATATTGAACCTCTTACTTTAGAAAGTATAGAAAAAATTATTAAGATTGAAAGACCGGATGCACTTTTACCTAATTTGGGAGGACAGACTGCTCTTAATCTTGCCGCAAGTTTAGATAAAGCCGGAATATTAAGTAAGTATGAAGTGGAAGTTATTGGTATTAAAATTGATGCTATTGAAAGAGGTGAAGATAGGATTATTTTTAAAGAATGTATGGCTAAAATAGGAGTTGAAGTTGCAAAGTCTGAACCTTGTCATTCGATAGAAGAGGCCGAGGTAATAGCTGAAAAATTAGGATATCCGGTGGTACTTAGGCCGGCTTACACCATGGGCGGAACAGGGGGGGGAATTGCTTATAATGTGGAAGAGTTAAGGGTTATTGTTAATAGAGGGTTGAATGTGAGTCTTGTTCATCAGGTTTTAGTAGAAGAATCGGTGTTAGGTTGGGAAGAACTTGAACTGGAAGTTGTGAGAGATGAAAAAGGACAAAAAATTACAGTTTGTTTTATAGAAAATGTTGATCCTATGGGGGTTCATACCGGGGATAGTTTTTGTGTTGCCCCAATGCTTACGGTTCCGGAAAAACTTCAAAAAAGAATGCAGGATCTTTCATACAGGATTGTTGATGAAATTGGAGTATTAGGGGGGACAAATGTTCAGTTTGCTCATAATCTAGAGGATGATAGGTTAGTAGTTATAGAGATTAATCCCAGAACTTCAAGGTCTTCGGCTTTAGCATCAAAAGCTACAGGGTTTCCTATAGCCCTTATTTCAAGCAAATTGGCTGTAGGGTTAACTATGGATGAGATGCCTTATTGGAAAGAAGGAACTTTAGAAAAGTATGTGCCGAGTGGGGATTATGTAGTTGTAAAATTTGCTCGCTGGGCTTTTGAAAAGTTTTCAAAAGCCCAGGATGTTTTGGGAACTCAGATGAAAGCTGTGGGTGAAGTCATGAGCATAGGCAAAACGTTTAAAGAATCAATGCAAAAGTCTATTCGTTCATTAGAAATAAAAAAATATGGGTTAGGAGATGAAAAATTTAAAAAACTCAGTCTTTCTGAAATAAAAGGTAGACTTTCTGTTCCTTCCAGTCAAAGAGTATTTTTAATGTATGAAGCTTTGCGTAAAGGTGTAACTGTAGAAGAACTTTATAATATGACTCATATGGGAAGATGGTTTATAAATGAAATAAAAGAGTTAGTTGATTTTGAAGAAGAAATTCTTTCTTTCTCTTGGAAAGATTTGGCTGATGAAAAATTGATTAAAGCTAAAGAGTGGGGTTTTTCAGATAAATACTTGTCCGGATTTTTTAAGGTTAAAGAAAAAGAGGTTAGAGAAAGAAGATTGGCCTTAGGTAAAATTGGACAATATTGCGCTGTACCCGTAAGCGGGGTAGAGAATGCGGCCTATTATTATTCAACATATATTGGCAAAGATGAAGTTCCGGTTTCATCGAATAAGAAAATAATGATTTTAGGCGGTGGTCCAAATAGAATTGGTCAAGGTATTGAATTTGATTATACTTGTGTTCATGCGGCATTTGCTATACGGGATTTAGGATATGATTCTATTATGGTTAATTGTAATCCGGAAACGGTTTCGACCGATTATGATACCTCGAACAAACTTTATTTTGAACCTTTAACGGTTGAAGATGTTCTGGCTATTTATGAAAAAGAAAAACCTGAAGGAGTTATTGTTCAGTTTGGAGGCCAAACGCCTCTTAATATAGCTCAGGAATTAAAAGATAACGGAGTTAATATCTTAGGCACCAGTCCTGAGAGTATAGGTTTTGCCGAAGATAGAGAAAGTTTTAGAGATAAAATAATAGAATTAGAGATTCCACAACCGGAAAGCGGTATTGCCCGGTCTCTAGAACAGGCTTTAGTAATTTCTCAAAGAATAGGGTATCCTCTTATGGTAAGACCTTCTTTTGTTTTGGGAGGCCGCGGTATGGAAATTGTTTATGATGAAGGTATGTTACGTAAGTATGCTGAAAATGCTATAGATATAAGCCCGGAATATCCAATGCTTATAGATAGGTTTCTTGAGCATGCCTTGGAAGTAGAGGTTGATGCTGTTTGTGATGGTGAAGAAACTTTTGTTACTACAATTATGGAACATATAGAGTTGGCTGGAGTTCATTCCGGGGATTCTGCTTGTGTTATTCCTGCAAGATCAATTAAAGAAGAACATTTAAAGACTATAGAAGTATATACCGCTAAAATAGCCAAAGAATTAAATACTATAGGATTAATCAATATACAGTATGCTATATGTGACAATAAGGTTTATATTATAGAAGCTAATCCTAGAGCATCCCGGACAGTTCCTTTAGCAGCAAAAGTTACAGGTATTCCAATAGCCAGAATTGCAACTTGTTTGGTTTTAGGTAAAAAAATTAAAGATTATCCGGAGCTGGTTAAAAAACAATTACCTTATGTTGCAGTAAAAGAAGCGGTGTTTCCTTTTAATATGTTCCCTGAGGTAGATCCTTTGTTAGGGCCGGAAATGAGAGCTACCGGTGAGGTTATGGGTATTGCTACTAGCTTTGGTGAGGCTTTTTATAAGGCTCAGGAGGCTGCCGGATTAAAATTGCCCCAAAAGGGAAATGTATTGGTAACAGTAAGTGATAAGGATAAAGAGGAATTGCTTCCGATTGTTAAACAAATTGAAAAATTAGGGTTTAATATTTATGCGACAAAAGGGACAAGTAATTTCCTTCAAGAAAATAGAATTATTAATAAGGAGATTAAAAAACTTCATGAAGGGAGACCGAACATATTAGATGCGGTTAAAAATAAGGAAATTAAGCTTATTATAAATACACCTATAGGAAGAAGAAGCAAAGATGATGATAGTTATATTCGAATAGCGGCAATTCAAAATAAGATACCTTATATTACTTCAATGGCTGCGGCTCAAGCCAGTATCGAAGGTATTGAAGCAATTAAAAATTCTAATATTGAGCCTAAGTCGATTCAGGATTACTATAAAGACAGTCTCATTGAGAATGAAATAAACCCGAAAAACGCGTTTGAAAAAAACCTGTATAAGCAGTGAATAACAAATGATATAGTTATTAAAAAACCGGGATGTTAAAAATAGTACTTTCGCGTTTTTCTAAGGTAACCTCGACTTTTTCAAATTTTCCCGTGGAAATTTTGGAGTCGACCCTTAGGGCAAATAATGCTAACCGCATTATTTGGGTTAAGATACAAAGTTATAGAAATTTGTATATAGAAAATTTTTTTAAACAAAGGTGGGGGTTATGCTGAATAAAGAAGAAATTAGTCAATTGATTGAGAAAAAAAGTTTGATAGAAAATAGTATTAATTTGGATAAACAGTTAACCCCAAATGGGTTTGATTTAACTGTTGGACAAATCTTTGAGTTTGATTCTTGTGGAGCTTTAGATTTTTCTAATTCCGAACGAGTCGTTCCTGAATGTAAACAGATTTTAGCGGAGAAAAATAATCCGGAAGATAAGTTCGGTTGGTGGAATTTGAAAAAAGGGGTTTATAAAATAAAGACTAATGAAATTGTAAACTTACCTAATGATTTGATCGGTTTTGGGTTTACCAGGACTTCGGTATTAAGAATGGGGGCTTTGACCCAAAACGGAGTTTGGGATGCCGGTTTTAAAGGTAAAGGAGAATTTATTTTAGTTGTAGAAAATCAATATGGTATTAAAATTAAAGAGAACGCCAGAATAGTTCAGCTGGTCTTTTTTAAAGTAGAAGAAACAGAAGAGTATAACGGTATATATAAAAATTTAAAATAATAGAAATATGGATAAAGGGTATTTTGATTTTGAAAAAATAACCGAACAGCAAGACGAATTGGATTTTAAGAATAAAGTGCCTTGCCCACATTGTAAAAAACCGATACCTCAGGATGCTACAATGTGTCTTTATTGCGGGGAAGAAGTTTATTTTAGTTGTAAAAAACCAAAATGGTTTGTTTGGGCCGCAATAATTGCAATTATTGTTTTTGTTATTTTTGCTTTAGGTCGAGGTTAAGATATGAAAGTTTTAGATTTGAAAACTTCTGATAGATCTGAGCTTCTAGATATAACATCTAGGGTAGAACAAGTTGTGGTAGATAAAAAAATAAAAGATGGAATTTGTATAGTATTCTGCCCTCATACAACCGCGGGTTTAACGATTAACGAAAATGCTGACCCTTCAGTTAAAAAAGATATTATTAATCATTTAAAAAAAGTTGTTCCCGAAGAGAAGAGCTTTATGCATTCCGAAGGTAACTCTGATGCTCATATCAAAGCTTCAATGATGGGAAATTCTTTGAATATAATAATTGAAACCGGGAAATTAGTTTTAGGAACCTGGCAAGGAATTTATTTTTGTGAATTTGACGGCCCGCGAAGCAGAAAAGTTTATATAAAAGTATTGTAAGGGATTGTTTGTTTTTGAAAAATAAATAATATGCGAATGAAGAGGTAGAAATATGCCAGAATTACCAGAAGTCGAAACAATTAAAAGACAACTAGAAAAGAAGATGCTTGATAAAAAAATTGTCAATATACAAATAAATAATAAAACTGTTATTAAAGAGCCGGATACTGAGAGTTTTAAAAATGGTATTGTTGGCGAAACAGTTACTGAAGTTATAAGAAGGGCCAAACTTTTAATAATTAAATTTAAAGAAGATAAATTTCTTATTATTCATTTAAGGATTTCCGGATGGTTATTGTATGGGAAAAAAGAGGAAAAGTCTCGAGTTTCCTTTGAATTGTCGGACGGTAATTTTTTAAATTATATGGATCAGCGAATGCTGGGAGAATTAAAGCTTCGACGAGATTATAAAGATCTGAAATTTATAAAATCTTTAGGTCCGGAACCGTTTGATATAAGTTTAGAAGAATTTGCTAAAATTTTAAAAGCAAAAAAAACTAAGATAAAACCTTTATTGATGGACCAAACAGTAATTGCCGGGATGGGCAATATTTATGCTCAAGAGGCATTATTTGCTGCTCAGATAGATCCTACTAATACAGCTAATAATTTAAATCAAACTCAAGTAGCCAATCTATATAAAGCTATGCTTTTAGTCCTAAATGAAGGCATAAAATATAAAGGTTCCTCAGTTGATATATATAGGAATTTAGAAGGCGATAAAGGCGGAATGGAAAAAAGACTTAAGGTTTATGGTCGAGAGAATAAACCTTGCGTGGTTTGCAAAGAACCGATTAAAAAAACATTAATTGGCGGAAGGGGTACTTGTTTTTGTCCTAATTGTCAAAAATAAAATAGTTTCCTGCCGGATAAATTTTATAATAACAGTAATTTATTTAGATGATTTAAGGGATTAAAATGAATAGTTTTTCTTCAGAAGATATAAGAGGATTGTTAAACCAACCGTTAGATGCACCGGTGGTTTTTTTAGAGACAGCAAGTTTGGACAAAGAGAATAAAGAATCTTTTTTGTTTGAAAATTTCCATAAAATAATCACATTTAACAGCGATGATGATATTAACTTATTTTTTAAGAGAGCAGAGACTTACTTGAATAAAGGTTATTGGCTTTGCGGATATTTTTCATATGAGTTCGGCTATTTTTTGGAACCGGCCTTAGATAAATTAAAGACTAAACCAAAAGCTCCTTTAGCTTGGGTAGGCGTATGTAAAAGCCCTAAGGTGATCACTCATAAAAAAAGATATAACGATTTATTGAGAGAATTAAAGGAAAAAGATATCACTTATCAAATAAAAAATATTAAACCTAATATAAATAGAAAAGAATATTCCGATAGAATAAAAAAGATAAAGACATATTTGGAAGAAGGCTTAACCTACCAAGTGAATTATACCTTTAAATTAAAATTTGATTTTTTGGGTAATGCCTTGGGCCTTTACTTGGATTTAAGAGAATCTCAACCTACTGGATATTCAGCTTTCGTAAATACCGGTAAAAGACAAATCCTTTCATTATCCCCGGAACTTTTTTTTAGGAAAACCGAAAATAAGATAATAACCCGTCCAATGAAAGGTACAGTAAGAAGAGGGTTAACCTTAGAAGAGGATAATTGTGCCAAACAGTTTATGCAGGGAAATGAAAAGAACCGGGCAGAAAACTTAATGATTGTAGATTTATTAAGAAACGATTTAGGAAGAATTTCTAAGGAAGTTCAGGTTTTAAAATTATTTGATATAGAAGAGTATAGGACCCTTCATCAAATGACTTCCACCATAACCGCTGAGTTAAAAGAAAATCTAAAATTAAAAGATATGTTTTCTGCACTATTTCCCTGTGGTTCAGTAACCGGCGCACCGAAAATCAAGACTATGAAGCTTATTAAAGAATTAGAAACAGAACCCCGAGACATTTATACCGGTTCAATAGGTTATATCTCGCCGGATAAAAAAGCCGTGTTTAACGTGGCAATTAGAACTGTTGTGCTTGACGGAAATAAAGGCGAATTAGGGGTAGGCGGCGGTATAGTATATGATTCCAAAGCTAAGTCCGAATATGAAGAAGCAATACTTAAAGCAAATTTTTTTACAAAGTTAAATTCCGGACTCTTGTTAATTGAAACTATTTTTTATACAAAATCTTCAGGCTATAAATATTTATCATTACACCTAAAAAGATTAAAAGATTCTTGCAAATACTTTTCAATAACTCTTAACGCGGAAAAATTGTTAACCGCCCTTAAACAAATAAATATTCCAGAAATAAACCAGGATTATATAGTAAGAGTTTTGGTAAATAAAGACGGTAAATTTAATATAGAAAAAAAAGCGTTAATTAAAGAACCTATACCTATAAAGGTAATGTTTAGCACAAAAAAAATAAACCCTGATAACCCATTACTTTATCATAAAACTACCCATCGCGATTTATATGATAAAGAAAGGGTAAAGGCGATAAAAGAAGGGTTTTTCGAAGTGATATTTTTAAATACCAAAGGAGAAGTAACTGAAGGCAGTATAACAAATATATTTATTCAAAAAAATAAAAAGCTGTATACCCCGGCTCTAAAATGTGGGTTGCTTCCGGGGGTATTAAGACAACACCTATTAAATGAAGGTAAAGCCCGAGAGAAGGTTATTTGTTTAGAGGATGTTTTGGCGGCTGATAAGGTGTTTGTAGGTAATTCGGTTAGGGGACTTGTTGAGGCAAAATTGGAAGAAAAAATGTATTGAGTATTGCGTATCGCGTATTGCGTAGAATGTAGGGGCCGCGCTCGCCCCGGCCCGAAATAGAAATCAAATACAAAATAGAAAAAAATAAAAAAGATTCACCACGAAGCCACGAAGGGCACGAAGGTTGTGAGACACGAAGGGTATGAAAATCTGTAATACTGCCGCGAGTAAACTCACGGCAATATTTATGAGTTCAACCCTTTCTGTCTAAAATAAATTTTATCCAGGCAGTGTCAAACCCACAAATATTGGTGCTACGCACCTATCGTATTACAGATTTTTTTATTAAGAATAAAATTAATTATAAAAAAGGTCTATGGTCTATGGTCGATGGACAGAAGGGAGAACGTAGAATAAACGAAAGACGAGAGACGAATCGTTTCACTCTGACGAGGGACGCAGGTTTACAGCCGTGCATTTTCTCGAAAAGAAAATTCCACGGACTGTTAACGCTGAGACCTGCTCAAAAATATGGAAGATTTTTGAGTTATTCAATGGCCGCAGTGAAGAGAAGGAAAAAATAAAATAAAAAATAGAAATTGATGGAAATTAATTGAAATTGGTAGAAATTGGTTGTGAAAAAATAAAATGTGTAGGAACAGACCTCTGTGTCTGTCCGCCTGCCTGCCGGTAGGCAGGAGATAAAAGATAAAATAATGTAATGGGAAAATAAAAAAACAAATATAAATAATCAAAAAACGTAGGGACAGGTCGCGACCTGTCCGGTATAAAATCAAAAACAAAAAATATTTATGATTAATTCTGTATTTAGATTCTTGCATTCATATAAAGGACACCTCCAAATACCTTCCTTTATAAAATAAAACAAAGTGGTATAATGGAACAATTAAGGTGTGGTTTTTGATGGTAGCAAATTTATGTGCTAGGTAGATAAATTTTTTTTAAAATTTATAGGGAATAGATGGTGTGTGTTAATTGTTATGTCATAAATAAAAAGGATTAAAAAGGATTAAAATGGATAAAAGAAATCAAACTATATTAATGGAACAATTGGAAAAAATAGTAGACGAATATCAACTATATAGAAAACAATCACAACATGACGACGCTTCTGATGTTATTTCTAATATGAAAGTTTGTCAAATGAAGACAAGGGCTATCGCCGCGATAGAAAGAGCTGCAGGGAGAGGCTCTGTCTACTTTGAGCAAGCACAGGCTACATTAAATGGAAAAGGGCACGATTGGGATCACTTAGCCGCATTGATTGGGATTGTTGACTCTGTAAAAATAGATTTTCAGTCAGGGTATATTAGAGGTATAGAAGAATTAATCCATGCCGATGTTTTTAGTGATTTTCTTGAAATGGCAGAATATCTACTTTCAAATGGCTATAAGGATGCATCTGCTATCATTGCAGGAAGTACTCTTGAAGCTCATATAAAGCAATTATGTGCAAAGTTTAACATTGATACCCTTATTTCTGGAAAACCTAAAAAAGCTGACACGTTAAATGCAGAACTTGCAAAAATTTTTGCATATTCAAAGTTAGATCAAAAAAACGTAACAGCATGGCTAGGACTTCGAAACAAGGCAGCTCATGCAAATTATAGTGAATACAATGATCAGCAAGTTAGTTTATTTATAAACAGTATTCGAGATTTCATAACAAGAAATCCTGCATAGAAAAATAAAAGGCATAGTTATGCACTAGACCTGACTGTTCTTTGACACCTTTTACCAGCTGCTGAGTTTAAATGCTATAGGAAAATAAATGAAAAATATAGTTTCTGAACAAAAAATGGAAAACCTTTACCGCTTAGCAGGCAAGGGTCTTTGGAATCTTCAATACGTGGAAGAAGTATTAAGTTTTTATCTGGTTTTAAAGATAGATATTAAATGTCCAGGAGTGGTCTCGCAGGAAAACTATAAAAAAATACTGGGAAAATACAAAAAAAAGACATTAGGCCAAGTACTTGCTATTGCAGAGAACAATAAATTATTTCCTGAAGAAATATTGAAAAAATTAAAAGAATTTAAAGAGAACCGTAATTGGTTAGTTCATAATTCATTATACACACACCGAGAATATTTATTTGATAAAATAACAATGAATACGTTAAAGGGGAAACTGTCAGAATTTTCAGCGCAAGCACTAAAATTACAAGAAATTATCGCAAAAGAATTAGAAAGATTTGTTATTTCAAAAGGAATTAGTAAAGAAGAAATAGACAATAAACAAAAAGAAATATGGGAAAGAAAAATGATAATTTCTAATGAATAAATCCACTTGACTTTTCTACGTGCCTCCGGAGCTTAGTTAGGCAGTTAAATTTTATGTTAGAATATAAAATATGAAAAAAATTACAAAAATAAAAGAGATATCTTCTCAACAACCTTATAAGCAAGTTTGGAAATATCTTCGCACCTTTCTAGATGAACCAATAACAATTAATAGAATTAAGAAGTTTCATGAGATTTCTGAAAATAAAAAAGAATTAAATATAAAAAAACAATCCGAACAAATTGCCTACTGTATTTTGCAAGCTGAAGAATATTATAAATCAGCTAAATATGCTACCCTTGTCACTAAACCTTTACTCCTGTATTACGGCAGCATATCTTTATCTCAAGCTTTAGTTCTTTTCGCAAACAAAGGAAATATTTCTTTTGATTACCTTAGAGGGAAAAAGAAAAAATGGGGACATGGTTTAGATCTTACCTTTCGTAATTTCCCAAAGAACACTAAAGAACTTTCTCTTAATGATATATTGTCTGGCATTGGCGCTAAAATCAGAAGGGACGAGAATGATGAGGCATAAAACTACAGGGTCAGACCTTGAATGTTGAAACTATTCTTAAAAATTTAGAAAACGTTGATTTAATCTTATCTTGATATCCTTTTTTCCCCGTAAAAAATATTTCATCATATCAAATCATATGCACAGAATAATATTACGTAGTGGTTGGATTCATCAAACCCGTGATAATATATTAATCCAGAATAAATTAAATAATAATGACGATTATACTATCGATCAAAAGTTAACGGGCATGATAGATCATGCCCCATCAAAATAATGATTTACCAAAAAAAATAGAAGGGAGTAGAATGACACCACATTCAATCAATCAATTCTATTTGAATAATCCAAAAAACCTTAAGCCAACTCTAAATTTACACCCGCTTCTTCCTCTATACAAAATATAAAAGCCTCAACATAAAATCAAATTATAATTACAGGAAAAATAAAACGCATTCTTGACATGTACGCACAAATGATGTACAATTAAATTGTGAAATACGAGTGGGATTCTGCGAAAAATGAATGGTTGAAGAAAGAAAGGAATATATCTTTTGAGCAAATAATTTTTCACTTAGCACGAGGTGATGTGTGGAAAATTACTGATCATCCGGATAAAAAAAATTATCCTGGGCAAAAAATATATTTCGTTATTGTAGAAAATTATATTTATTTGGTTCCACACATTATCGAGGAAGATTATACGTTTTTAAAAACAATTATTCCAAGCAGAAAAGCCACAAAAATGTATAAAGGAACATAGGAGGATTGATATGAAATACGATAAAGAAGAAAAATATATTCTTGATGCTCTTGAGAGTGGTAAGCTACAGCTTTCTAAGCCATCCAAAATGGAAATAGAGGCTATTAAAACTGCAGCTGATAATACATTTAAAAAAGATAGGCGTATTACAATTAGGCTTTATGATCATGATTTAATCGGGATTCAGAAAAAAGCAATGGAAATGGGAATACCGTATCAAACGCTTATTTCAGGATTAATACATCGCTATATTGAAGGAGAATTGATAATAAAAACTGTAATAGAGGGACGGTGATGAAAGGAGAAAAACTACAGGGTTAGACCTTGAATGTTGAAACTATTTTTAAAAATTTAGAAAACTTTGATTTAATCTTATCTTGATATCCTGAGATAGAAAAAATAAAACAACCCTTTTAATATCCTTCATAAGTATATATTTCATCTTTTCAATTTTTGTATGAAATACCTCTAAATGGAACTTATCATTTTTACTGTTATTAAAGGTTTACGGGAAAGGGTGGGGGTGTTTTTATTGACTTTTTTATTGGCAATGATAATATTTAGGTAACATTATAAGATAAAAGGAATAGGTGTATATTATTTGTTATAGGAGAATTAAATGAAAAACATTAATCAATATAATTATTTTCGATTACTTATTTTTGCATGTTTTATTGGACTCTTTTCGGGAAGTATTATTATATTAATCAAAAAGCTTTTTCATCCCACTGCCGGGCAACTAGATCCATTTTGGGGAGGGGCGATTAATGCTGGCATTATTATTTTTTCACTCATCTTTTTGAATAAAATAGGGAAAGATAAATTTTTATTAAAAAGAAAAAATAAAAACCTATAACATCTATATGACCCTCGATGTCAAAGAATAAAAAACATCTGTTAAATATTCTTCGGGAATATAGAGATAAAGGGGCAGACCTTGAATGTTGAAATTATTTAATAAAAAATATAAAAACATCTAACAATGAATCCACCTGACCTTACTTTGCGCCTCGCGCTCCGTCAGGCAGGTGATTATAATGTTATATATAAAAACAAAAAATAATATGGAAATTTTATTATCACCATTAAAATTATTTGCCTTTAATCCAATTGCTGCTTTCATAGTTGCAATTATTTTTACAATTGCTTGCTTTTTAAGATTTTATTCACAAAGATCCAAAAGAATACTAACTATTTGTGCAACCTTCTGGTGGGTTTATAGTTTTTTTGAACTGGATATGACTAATTGGCGTTCTTTTACTGGAGATATGGCTATACGTGTAGATCTTGTGGTATTGGGACCAATAATATTATTTTTCGGAATTTTGGGAATAATCACTTTAATAAAAGGATTGAAATTAAAAACATAACAAGCCAATCAATCTGCCCAAAAGCTACGCTTTTTGGCAGGTGATTTTTGATGTTATAGGAAAAAGGAGAAAATCATGGAAGAACAAAAAAATGCAAAAAAGCCAACAAATGATTTATTTTTAAAAAATTTGAAATGGCATGAACATTTAATTGCTGGTTGGCCATTACTTTTAATTTTTATGGGTGGCGCAATCGGTGGGGCCTGTGGTGGTGCAGCTTATGTTTTGAATGGAAAAATATTTAATTCTAAATTAGCAAAACCTTTAAAATATATATACTCAGTCTTAATGGGTTTAGGAGCAGTTATATTATATTTTATTGTAATTGTGATTTTATTTTCAATTTTTCCTGGTTTAGCACAAAAATAAAACCCTATAACAAAAATTGGTAAAACTACGGGGTAACCTATGGATATTGAAACTATCCTTAAAAAAATTAGAAAACGTTAATGTGACCCTGAATTTATCCCTTTTTCTCTTCCTGTAAAAAACATATCACCATAACATATTATATGTAATGACCTCAGATCTGCGGCCACTACTATTTTTTATCTTCATCATAAAAAAAAATAAGGGGTCAAGTCTCGACTTGACTACATGTTTAAAAAAAATACAATTACAAAATACAGAACGGAACATCGTTGGATCAATCAATTTTATTTAAAATCAAATTATAAAGTAACGGTTCAGGTCTGCCTGAAAAAACTAGGGAGTTAGCTCAGCCTGTCAATGGCTGGCCCCGTTATTCCTTTTTGATTCTCCATTTTAAGAACAAGATAAATGGAAATAGCTATTATCGTATTGCCGGACTATCTTCCGAAGGAATTATTGGTAAATATGCATGAATTTTAAATTAAAAAACTTGCAAAATGTGCTAAAATGTTTTATACTTGATTTAGAGAGGGGAGATGATGAGTGGACTTGAAAGATTTAAAAAACATCTAAAACCAGGGCAGGTTTATCGTAGAACCGATCTTAAGCCATGGTCAAAAGCGGTTGACCGGCAGCTTAAGCAGCTTGTTGTGGATGGAATTTTGCAAAAGATGTCGCAAGGGCTGTATTACTGCCCGGCAAAAGTATCTTTTGGAGAAGTGCCTCCAAAGGATGAAGAACTTGTGCGTGTTTTCTTGAAAAGTGATGACTTTCTTATCACATCACCTAATTTTTATAATTCTTTGGGAGTTGGAACTACACAACTATATAATAAAAGGGTTGTTTACAACCATAAACGGCATGGGAAGCTTGTGCTGGGAGGTAAGGTTTTTGATTTTCGCCTGAAACACAAATTCCCTAGGGAATTAACTAAAGAATTTTTATTCGTTGATTTGCTGAATAATCTGAAAGAGCTCGCAGAAGACCGACAGGCAGTATTAGAATGTGTCAAAGAAAAAATGTTGACTATGAGTGCTCAACGTATGAAACGAGCCGTAAATTCTTATGCGGGCGAACGGGCAAAGAAAATATTTAGTAACTGGCTAGTCAGGGAGTAGGAACATGCCGTCTGATTATCTTCATAACCATGCTGAATTTAGTGACCTTATTCGGGCTGTAGATCACCAAAAAAATATAGACAGTAGCCTGATTGAAAAAGATTACTGGATTATGCACTGTCTGTATGGTTTACAGAAAGCGGGATTTAAATTTGAACTCAAAGGGGGGACGTCTCTTTCCAAAGGCCATCAAATTATTCATCGTTTTTCAGAAGATATTGATATTCGTATTGAACCACCGGATGATATGAATGTTAAAATAGGTAAAAACCATAAGAAGCCAGCTCACTGTGAGAGCCGAAGAAAATACTATGACTGGCTGGCAAGCAAGATCAATATTGACGGGATAAACAAGATTGATAGAGACACAAAGTTTGATAATGAAAAAACATATTTTAGCGGGGGGATAAGGCTTTATTATGAATCTGTTTTTTCTGTTTTGGAAGGGGTCAAAGAAGGAGTATTACTTGAGGCTGGATTTGATGACGTTACTCCTAATGAACTGGTAGACATTAGTTCTTGGGCCTTTGATTTTGCGCAAAAAAAAGGATTGAAAGTAAAAGATAACAGGGCTTGCCGTGTGCTTTGTTATCATCCGGGGTATACGCTTGTAGAGAAGCTTCAAACCATCGTTACTAAATTCCGCAAACAACAGGAAGAAGGAGATATTCCGGCCAATTTTATACGGCATTACTATGACGTTGCCTGTCTTTTGAAAAATGCTACGGTGCAAAATTTTATCGAAATGCCAGCTTATGAAGAGCGTAAAAAGAAGAGATTTTCGGTCAGGGATAATAAAATTCTTTTGTCTGAACAGGAGGCGTTTCTGCTAAAAGGTGCGACAATAAGAAAGCAGTATAAGGATGAATATATAAAGACGGCTGCTTTGTATTATGAAGGACAGCTACCCTTTGAAGAAATTATGGGTATCATTTCAGAGAATTTAAAAAGACTCTAGAGGGTTGATGAGCCATAATTATAATTCAATATAATTTAACGGCCAGCCAGCCGCCCCTACAGACAATATTAAACAAAAACAATTATTATTGTCATCTGTAAATAAGGAACCTTGATTAATTAATTTATTATAAATAAACGGGAAGGTTACAAACCCTCCCCTGATATCATCAATATTTAATTAATCAATTCTATTTTTAATTGAATTACAAAGTAAAGGTTCAGG
The DNA here is from genome assembly GCA_023135905.1 of Candidatus Omnitrophota bacterium. GTDB lineage: Bacteria > Omnitrophota > Gorgyraeia > Duberdicusellales > 4484-171 > JAGLSE01. Next base: position 6,977 of record JAGLSE010000035.1, on the reverse strand, counting down.
CAGGCCTGAACCCTACAGGATTGTTCTTAGTTTCTAATTCCAAAATACCCATCGACAAATAAAACAAAAAAATATAGAATATATTTATCAAAGTAATTCAGAGAACGGGGATGTTTTATTGATTTTGGGAGGGATGATCTTAAAAAAGGAGGTGTTATGAATACAATTGAAATAGTTAGAGAATTTTTAGGTTGGTGTTCGGTTATTAATATTGGGTTATTAATGTTTTCAGCGATTCTTATTATTAGAATTCGTAAATCAGCGGCAAGCTTGCATGGTAAAATGTTTAATTTGGATGAAAACTATGTATCACAGGCATATTTTCAATATTTGGGGCAATACAAAATCGCTATAATAGTTTTTAATATTGTTCCATATCTGGCCTTGAAGTTGATGGGATAATTATAAAAAATAATTATGGGGTCAGGCACTGAAACGTGAAATATCTTTAATTCCCATTCATCCTGTCACACACTATTAAAGTGTAATTTAACTTGCAATTCAGTAACATATATGTTACCTTATGGTTAAGATAGAAGCATACATTACAGAAGAAGGGAATAACCCTTTTGCCGATTGGTTTGATGATCTGGATACGCAGGCAGCAAACAAAGTGAATACTTATTTGACTCGTATAGGGGAAGGGAACGCATCAAGTCTCAAGCCCATTAAAGGAGCCTTTCAGGAAGTACGAATTGATTGGGGGGCTGGCTATCGGGTGTATGTAGGCAAAGATGGGGATAAACTAATCATTCTTTTTGGTGGTGGAACAAAACAACGGCAACAAAAAGATATTGTTAAGGCAGAGGAACTTTGGGAAGAATATAAGAAACGAAAAAAAGGAGCATGATTATGGCGATTACACGAAATTTTAAAGAAACAGTACAAAATAGAGCTTTACGTGATCCCGAATTTCGGGAAGGAATTCTTCGTGAAAGTATTGAATGTATGCTTGCTGGAGATTTGAAAACAGGGAAAGCCCTTCTTAGAGATTATATTAATTCTATTATAGGTTTTGAAAAATTAGCTAAATTAATTAAAAAAAATCCAAAGAGCTTGATGCGAATGTTTAGTCCTAGCGGCAACCCAACGGCTTCAAATTTGTTTGAAGTAATTTGTGTTTTAGAAAAAAAAGAAAATGTACATTATGAACTGCATACTGTAAAACAATAAAATGTCTGATTAATTGATTTATTTTAAAATCTAGAAAATATGGACCCAACCCTGCATGTATCCCTCTTTTTTTCTTATAAAAACATATTATCATGACATATTACATATCACCTTTACACCATCAAAATAATAAAATAATTTGAGAATAAAGGATTGTTTGGTAGAATATGCATATTATGGCTAAAAATGTAAAACAATTAAAAGTTGAAGTTCGAGATATTAAACAGGTAAAAGAAGATTTATTTTTGTTATGTTTTGTTTCTCCTCATATCGCTAAAACTGCTAACCCCGGGAATTTTGTACATATAAAAATTGATTCCGTTATTTTAAGGCGTCCCTTAAGTATTCATAAAATAGTAAATGATGAAGTTTATATTCTTTTTAAAGTGAAAGGACGGGGGACCTCAGCTCTTTCAAATATTAGAAAAGGAGATTATCTAGATATAATCGGGCCATTAGGCCAAGGGTTTAATCTACCGAAATATGAAATATACAACAAAATGCATAACATCCTTATTGCTGGAGGCATAGGTGTGGCTCCTATTTTATTTTTAGCTCAGAAGTTGAATGAATTGGGAAAAGGCCGGCTTAATATAAAAAATAGTATATTGTTGGGTGCGGGTAATAAAACTGATATTTTATATGAAGATTATTTTAACAAAATAGGATATAAAGTTGAGGTCGCGACCGATGACGGGTCAAAAGGAGTTAAAGGTTTTGTTACTGATATTCTAAAAAATATATTGGCCGGAATAGAATTAGAAGAGGTTATAAATATTTATGCTTGTGGTCCAGAGGGTATGTTTTTTGAGATGAACAGAGTTTTAAAAGATTATCCTAAAGTTTATTGTCAGGTATCGTTTGAACAATTTATGGGTTGCGGGTTAGGTATTTGCTGCGGCTGTTCGGTAGAAACCAAAGATGGTTATAAGAAGGTATGTAAAGACGGTCCAGTATTTAATATAAAAGATGTTTGGTAAGTGGGGTTTTTGAGTTAATAATATTCTCATTAATATGAGGAGGCTATAATGGTGTTTTTATATTTATTCATGGGGCTTGTAGCCGGTATTTTTAGCGGGTTTTTAGGTTTAGGCGGTGGGGTAGTTATAGTTCCGGCTTTAGTTTATATATTGGGGTTTACTCAACACCAGGCTCAAGGAACAACTTTAGCTATGATGATCCCTCCTATTGGTCTATTGGCTGCTTTAAAATATTATTCTCAAGGTAATGTTAATGTGAAAGTGGCTTTGTTTTTGTGTTTGGGTTTTTTTGTGGGAGGATTTTTTGGTGCTAAATTTGTAGACAAAATCCCTGATGAAGTATTAAAAAAATGTTTTGGGTTCTTTTTATTGTTTGTTTCGTTGAAAATGATAATTGGAAAATAATGCCCAATTTTATTTAATCCCTTCTAATTAGTTATATAAATTTTACTGTAAATAAAAAATCATGAAAAAAAATCCAATCGAATTAGATTCTGCACAACATAAAATATATTTTAAAAATAAAGGTTGTAATAACCTTGAGATTTGTAGGGCTTTATGTTGTCGCAATTGGGATATTAATTTAGCTTTAGAGGAATATGAAACAGGGAGTTATGAGGCTGAGGCTTTTTGTTCTAAGGATAAAAAGGTTTGTTCCAGTTTAAATAAATCTTGCCCTCAGCGTTCCTTTAGGCTGAAAAAAAATAAAGATGGAAGCTGTATTTACTTGAATAAAGAAAATGCCTGTAATATTCATTTTATGCGGCCGATAGTCTGCAGAAATTTTATATGTGATAATGGTTTCAACCTAGAGCCTATTTGCTCTCCTAGTGAAGATATTCCTGATGATGTTGAGACTTGTTATTTTGAAGGCGGATTAGACCTTAAAGCTAAATATTTATTTAACCCCTACCTGAGATTAAAAAAATTTTCTAAACAAAATAATTTTATGACCCTAATATTCAAAGATATAACTTCTTGTAAGGACAAAACAATTAATCTAATTGGGCTGGATTATTTTTCAAATAAAAAAGATATTGTTTGTTTACTGGAACAATTTAACGGTAAGAGTAATCTTTCGTCCATACGCAAAAAATTAGCGAAAATTATAGCTAAAGATGATTTTCAAAATTTAATATTTTATCTTATAGATGAAAAAGTATTAATTGGCCTATTTGGTTGAATATTGTAAAAACTTAATAAAATTTATTTATTTTCAGAAAATCCAGCTGGACAACCTTCGCCAACATAAGTAGTCGGAGCCGGGATGTTAAGATTGTCTGAACGGCATAAAACCCCATCGTCATCAATATATAAAGTATGGCTTACCATAGTGTTTTCCGGAACAGCCGTCGCGTAAAAATTTGTTTGTTTGTCAGTACTAACTGAAAATTCATAACCTTGTTTTGTTCCTTGGGCTAATGGTAGATCTATATAGGGCGGATTTGTTCCGCCTAATTCAAGTAAAGAAGCATATTTTGAGTTAGTAGATTTATATTGGATTTGGGCTACTGCAATTGTCTGTAAAGATGCTGAGGCCGCGGCTTCTTGAGCCATACTGCGGGCACGCAGAAGGTTTGGTATAGCTATTGCGGCTAAAAGGGCTATTATAGGTATTAGTATAATACCTATACCACCTAAAGATATTCCTGCGATAGCTAAACCTTGGCCTTTTAGGGTTTCTTTATTTTTAGAAATTTTTACAAGAGAGATTATGCCTAAAATAATAGCGATAGGACAAAAAAGTAAGTTTAGAATAGGTATTAAAAATAGACAGCCAAAAACCAGACTGGCAATTGCTATCCCTAAAGTTTTCTTTTCGGTTTCGGACATAAGGTCTCCTTTTTTGAAAATAGATATAACTTTATAGAATTTATTATAAATTATTTTAAATTTATTGCAATAAATTTAAGGTGTTTGGTAAAAAAATCGTATAAAATTTAATAGAGAAAGAGAGCTTTTTGTGTTAAGATTATATAAAATAAATAAGTAATATTGGGTAAGTAAATAAATGAAATTATCAATAAAATTAGGTAAATTAGAGTTAGATTCACCGATTATCTGTGCTTCCGGTACTTTTGGTTTTGGTGAAGAATTAAGAGGTTTAGTAGATTTTAAGGCTATAGGGGCGATTACTACCAAGACTTTGACTTTAGATTCCCGAAAAGGAAATCCTCCGCCAAGAATTTATGAAACTGATGGTGGAGTTATTAATTCAGTTGGTATGGAAAATCCGGGGGTAGAAGGATTTATAAAACATAAATTACCTTTAATATCTAAATTAAAAACTAAATGTATAGTAAGTGTAGGAGGGTTTTCTAATAAAGAGTATGAAGAGATAATAAGAAAACTTGTAGAATTAAATGGTGTGGATGCTTTTGAAATAAATCTTTCCTGTCCTAATTTAAAATTAAAAAAATTGGTTTCACAAAATAGTAAGGCCACATACACTTTAGTCAAGTTGTTAAGAAAATTAACTAAAAAATCTCTTTTTGTGAAAATTACACCGGAGGTAACTGATATAGTGCAAATTGCTAAAGCTGTTGAAGACGGTGGAGCTGATGCTGTAAGTTTGGTTAATACCTATTTTTCTATGGCAATAGATATAGAGAGCCAGAAACCTATTTTAGGTAATGTTTATGGAGGTTATTCCGGGCGGGCAGTAAAACCTATGAGTTTGTACAAAGTCTGGAAGGTTGCTCAAAATGTAAATATTCCTGTAATCGGTGGCGGAGGTATAGAAAATTTTTCTGATGCTATAGAATTTATTTTAGCTGGAGCTACGGCTGTTAGTTTGGGAACGGTGAATTTGGTTGATCCTGATAGCTCAAAGACAGTGTTAATTGGTATTAAAGAATATATGAAAAAGAAAAAAATAACGGATATAAATGATATTAGAGGATTGGTATAGAATCGAGATGCACACTGATAAAAAATGATGCACACAGATGGGAGAAAGAAGACCGAAAACCGTAAGAAAGAATGTACCGAAGTAGCGATGTAACGACGTGAAGAAAGAAGGAAGAAACTTTAGATATTGTCACAAGTTCGCTTCGCTCACGTCACTTGCTCACTGCGTTCGCGTCATAAATTCTGCTTACGCAGAATGTCATAAAGTTGTGAAAAATATAAAATGGTTATCGTGTTGAAAAAAGAGATTGTTAGAAATTTGTTGAAATTGATTGTAAAAAAATAAAAATATGCAAGGATAGACCCCTGTGTCTGTCCGATTCAAAAGATAAAACGAAAAAATAATCTGAAAACGTAGAGACAGGTCGTGACCTGTCCGAGACAGATTGTGAAACAGAAATTAATTGAAATTTATATTTGATAGAGATTCCTGTCAGCCTAAAGGCAAGACCTTCGGCATGTGCAGGGATGACAAAAGAAATGTAAAAAATATATTTTGTTAATATAATGTCTTGTAGGGGCGCCGCGTGCTGTTTAGAGTACAATAGATAGGTAACACTTTCTGCCATGACATAGGTAACACTTTATGGCATATTATAACTAACGAAAGGAGGTGATAATATGCCGTGGAAAACCGTAAATGTTATGGAACAAAAAACAAGATTTGTAGTGTTAGCAAAACAAGGATTAAAAACTATGAAGGCATTATGCGAAGATTTTGATATATCAACTAAAACGGGATATAAATGGATTAACCGAGTATCCGAAGAAGGGTTAGAACAGGGAATAAAAGAAAAAAGTAGAAGACCTAAAAATATTTCGAAAAAAATTCCAGAGGAAATAGAAACAGCCTTTGTAAATTTGAGAAATAAATATCCATATTGGGGGGCGCGCAAACTTATAGAAATATATAACAAAACAAATAAAAATAAAACGCCTTGTGAAAGAACAATAAACAGAGTAATAGAAAGGAATGGGCTTATAGAAGAATCAAATAGACATGTTTTAGCAACAAAAAGATTTGAACGGGAACATCCAAATGATTTATGGCAGATGGATTATAAAGGAGAATTTCGGTATGGAACTAGTGGGAATAAATGTTATCCATTAACGGTAGTAGATGATCATAGTAGATATGATCTAGAGCTAAAAGCTTATAGCAAGTTATCATGGGTAAATACTAAGGAAAGCTTAGAAGAAGTGTTTAGAGAATATGGGTTGCCCATAGAAATGTTGATGGATCATGGGGGGCTTTGGTATGCGACACAAAGCAAATATTTACACTGGACACAATTAAGTGTATGGATAATGTTGCTGGGAGTAAAGATAATATATTCAGGAATAAGACATCCTCAAACACAAGGAAAGATAGAAAGATATCATCGGACACTAAAGTATGATCTTATAAAAAGAAACAATTTTAAAACATTAGAAGAGATACAAGAAGCATTTGATAAGTTTAGGGCAGAATATAATAATATAAGGCCGCATGAAGCGCTATCTATGGAAGTTCCAGCAAAAAGATATAAAAAAAGTAATCGAAAGTATACAGGAAAAGTAAAAGAGATAGAATATCCAGAACATGCTAAAGTAAAAAGATTAAATTCGTGTGGAGTTTTAAGTTATAAAGGGCGACAATGGTTTGTATCGGAGTCATTGCCAGGACAAAGAGTTATGCTTTTAGATAAAGATCCAGAGGTGGAAGTGTACTTTGTGAACAGCTTAGTTCGAAGGCTCAATTTAAGGGAGAAAATAACTTATTAATGTTACCTATGTTGTGGCACAAGTTGTTACCTATGTGTTGACACTGTACATTTGTAACCCTCCCCTAATTTATCATTATCCTGATAAAATTATTAATAATAAATATATCGATTTCAAAATTATTATAATGTTGTGATAAGAAATTCAAAA
>JAGLSE010000034.1 GCA_023135905.1 Candidatus Omnitrophota bacterium | reverse complement strand
TGCATCCTAAGACTTGCCAAATACGTAAAAAGGGGAGTATAATAGGTTAGCTAAAAAGCTCGTAGCTGATAGTACTTAGGGCGAAGAAAAAACCGCCAAGGATGCAGAATATCATATGTTTGTGAAAGAAAGAAGAGGTTGACGAGTTTTTGATTTAGGCGATACGCAATACGATACAAAGGATAAAATGATTAGACCATTATGGGCGGAAATCAATCTAAAGGCTTTAAGAGATAATTATCAGGCTATCCGTCTTTATGTCGGTGAAAAAACTAGAATAATCGCGGTAGTCAAACAGTCGGCTTATGGTCATGGGTTAATTCCTGTTTCAAGAGAATTAAGAAGTCAGGGTGTGGATTTTTTTGGTGTAGCCAGTATAGAAGAGGCTATATCTTTACGTGAAGACGGGTTTAAAGGAGATATTATAGTTTTAACTTCTATTTTAGAAGAATTTGTAAGTTATTTTTTAGAATATGATTTAATTCCGACGGTAGTAGATTTGGGGTTTGCAAAAAAACTTAATAAAGAAGCTAGAAGTAAAAACAAGAGGGTTCCTATTCATGTAAAAATTGATACCGGAATGGGAAGATTAGGACCGGGCTATCAACAAGCTCATCTTTTTATTAAAGAATTGATGAATTTTAAAAACTTAAATTTAGAAGGAATATATACTCACTTTCCGGTAGCAGATACTGATACTGTATTTACTAATTTTCAGATAGAAGCTTTTAATCAGTTTATTTGTAGTTTGAATGAAGATAATATATCTTTTAAGTATTGTCATTGTGCTAATAGTATGGGGATAATAAATTATCCTAACGCTCATTTTAATATGGTTAGACCGGGGTTAATACTTTATGGAATAAAACCTTGTTTGAATTGTGATTTAATTTTAGATCCGGTACTTACTTTAAAAGCAAAAGTTGTTTTTGTGAAAAAGAATAAACAAGGTTCAAGTGTGGGGTATGGCCGGACCTTTCTTGTTAGCGAAGAAGGCAATATAGCTACGATAGCGGTAGGTTATGCTGACGGATATCCCTGGGCACTTTCTAATCGTTCAAAAGTTATTATTAAAGATAAACTTTTTAATGTTGCCGGTCGAGTTTGTATGGATCATATAATGGTTGATTTAAAGGATGATAATGATGTTAAACAGGGACAGGAAGTTATTCTTATTGGTAAAAGTAAAAATCATCAAATAACAGTAGAAGATTTGGCCCAAGAGTCAAGAACTATACCTTATGAAATTGTTAGCCGTTTATCTTCAAAAATTCCTCGTATTTATAAATATTTTAAAGTCGAAACCAAACAAGAAGGCCAACAAGTTATAAGATAGTTCATAGCTAATGGCTAAAGATTAAATATAGAAAGGTTGAAGAATACACTATTCTTGATAGTAGAGATTCCCGCATTTGCAGGAATGATACTTGTTTTTTGTTTTATAGTAAGTAGTCTGTGGCTGGTTCTTGTTTTTTAAACAAATAATTTCGCGAATGAAATGAGCATATTTTGTTTTTCACTAGCAAAACTAATTTCATACCGTTTAAGCAGCGTATATTTCGCTGAACGCAGTGAAGCATTAAACCCCATCCCATATCGGTATTCCGAGGAATTGAGAAAGAATTTTACTGTCTTCCCGTAATTTTTTTAAGTTCCCATGGTCTATTACATTAAGACGTTTAGCATCATTTAATACTAAGTTTAATTCATAACTATAGAAAGAGCTTTTACCGCTAGAGCAGTATTCGGATATAATTTGCAGAGAATGGATGTCTGATATTTTGCAATAATGTTTAATAGTAGACTTATCGATAATTTCTTTTGGATTTTGATTTCCTTTCCAGAAATAACCGCTCATTTTGTCAAAAATAATAGGCCTTGTTCCAAAATAGAATACGCATATCCCGACAAGTAATAAAACAGGGCTGATAATTATATGTAAAATAAATTCAGGATTAAATTTTTTATTTTCAAATGAATAAAATAAAAAAATAATCATTACTGTAAATCCTATAAGGGAGAAAAAGGTGTAAAGAAATTTAGCTTTAAAAGAAGCTTTAAATTCAACTTTGTAAGGAGCAGACTGAATTATGCTATGAGTTCGAAAATGTGTGCCTCCGTATTTGATGGTTGACCATTTAGTTTGTCGGGCTATAGGGTCTCCAAACTTTGATGGGGCAAAGGGTTCTTTAGTTTTCATTAAACTTTTTATTTTATCTATAAATTTTTGAATCTTATTGTGCCTCTTTATAAGTAAAAATTAACATAAATAAAAATATTTTACAAGGGAGAAGAGAGGCGAGGGGCGGAAAGGATAAAATCAAATATATTTTTTTGCTATGAGCTAAGTACTATGAGCTATGAGCTTTTTCTGTCTATTTACCCGGCATTAATTGTTGTCGGGCATCAATTTCACCGCGGTTTATTTTTTTTATGCAGGTTAAAAGAGTTTTTTTGAATTTATCATCTATGGTTTCAGAAGCATGTAGTTGACGAATTACTTGAAGTGCCATTCTAAAATATCTTACTATTTCGCCTTCATCTTTATTGCAGATTTTGGTTAATCTATGAAACTTAGCTCCTTGGAACCAGGCTATGGATGCCTCAGTTAAGTCAAAATAAAATTTTTTAGTTAAAGGAGATATTCGGAAAAATTTTTCTTTTCCATGTATTCGCCTTGAGAAACTGCTAAGCTCTTTTTTTATGTATTTAGTTTTTTTGTTGAATTTAGGTGGTCTATATCCTTTTCTGGGTTCATATACTAGAGCGGTTATTATAACAAAAAGGTCTTCAGGGTGTAGATTATTAAAATAATTACTTTCAAATAATTCACCTATAATTAGTTCGAAACTATAAACAGTAGAGGCTAATTCCGCTTTTTTAGTTATTTTTGAATCAATAATGTAGCCGGAATTTTTTAACAAATCCATTTTTCTATTTAGTAATTCCAGTACAGCTTTTTTTTCCCACATTTGGCTTTGATAAAAATGAAAAGATTTAGGGTAAATATCAAATATTCTATCTCCCATAATTTTATAAAGGTTTAAAATTGTAGCATAACAAGAGTTTAACTGGCTTTTTATGGGTTCATATTTACCGTAAATTGTGTTTTGGAGTGATATCAAATCTATATGCGATGGGTTTATTCTTGAAAAGACATAGCCTTCCTTATCTATACCTCGTCTGCCGGCTCGGCCGGCCATTTGATAGAAATCTCGGGTTTTAAGATAGGTATGCCGTCCGCCGTAATATTTACTTAATGAATCGAAAATAACTGCTCTTGCCGGCATATTTATCCCTAAAGCAAAAGTTTCGGTTGTAAAAATCAGTTTAATTAAACCGCTGGTAAATAATTGTTCAATTATTTCTTTTAAGGTTGGAAGTAATCCGGCATGATGGTAAGCTATGCCTTTTTTTATAAGGTAAGATAGAATGTTGATATGAGGGGAGGATGAGACATTGAATTTTTTAAGAAGTTTATTGAACTTTTTGTTTATTTTTGTTTTTTCTTGTTTAGAAAGAAAATCAAAACTACAGGCATCTTGAGCGAATTCTTCACATTTGCGGCGGGAAAAAGAGAAATATATGCAAGGGTAAGCTTGGTTATTACTGATATGTTGTAATAAGCTGTTCATACGGTTTGGACTGGAAATTAAATATTTTTCTTGATAAGAAGGGTTTGTTAAATTTTGCTGTAAGATATTAGCGGATTTTAAATTTTCAAAATTAGTGTATATTTTATTGTCGCATTGAAAAAATAAATGTAAGGGAACAGGTCTATTATTTTCTACGATAGATGTAATAGGGTGATTATGAATTTTTTTTATCCATTGGACAAATTCATCTATATTTGGTATTGTCGCGCTTAACGCCAACATTTTCATATGATTAGGGAGAAGGATAATTGCTTCTTCCCAAACTGTACCTCTTTCGATATCATCAAGATAATGTATCTCATCAAAGATTACCCAATCTCTATTTTCGAACAGTTCAGGTTCAACTAATATAACATTTCGAAAGACTTCAGTAGTCATTATAAGGATAGGGGCTCTTCTATTTATGCTTATATCACCTGTAACTATGCCTACATTGTTTTCGGAGTAAACTTTTGTGAAATCTCGAAACTTTTGATTACTTAAAGCTTTTATAGGGGCGGTATAAATTACACCTCGATTATTTCTCAAAGCATTGTCTATTACATGTTCAGCAATAAGAGTTTTACCTGCTCCGGTAGGAGCACTTACTATGACAGAATGATTCTCTAGAGCGCGGTTAATAGCTTCTTCTTGAAATTTATCTAAAATTATTTTTTCCATATTATATATTATAAAAATTTTTTAATTTTTATACAATGTTAAAGCTTTCGGTTAGTTAATCGGGCAAGCTAATATTTATAATTAAATGCCGGAGGAGGGAATCGAACCCTCATGACGTTACCGTCACTGGATTTTGAGTCCAGCGCGTCTGCCAGTTCCGCCACTCCGGCATATTAATTATAAAACTACTTTAAATAATAGCATTACCTAAATTTTTTGTCAATTGACATTTTATCATTTTAGTGATAAAATTTTCTAACTATTAATGGGTGAAGGACTTAAAAATAGAATGGATAGATTTTGATAAAAAAGAGTTTAATATTTTAAAGGGGCCGTGGTGCAGCTGGGAGCACGCAACACTGGCAGTGTTGAGGTCGAGGGTTCAAATCCCTCCGGCTCCATTGCTTAATTTAAGGAGATGAATAAGATGATAAAAAAATATCTAGCAATAATGTTAATTTTAATAGGCCTTTTTTTATCAGGAGATGTTTTTTCTAATGATTTTAATTCTGGAATATCTGCGAATTACAGAAAAGGAGTAGAATATTATGGGTATAAAGCGTATAGACTTGCGTTATATGAATTTAAAAAAGTATTAGCAGTAAATCCTGAATATAGCAATACAAAAGAGTATGTGAAATTAATTAATCAATCATTAGTGTTAGAACATGATAACTCATATTTATCGGCAAGAGAGGGAACGTTTTTGGATAAAGGAAATACCCTTGAATCTGAAGTAAAATCTTTATCAAGAGGTAAAGATAGAAGTTTTAGATTGGAGAATAGAGAAAGAGGTTTAGAGCAAAAAATAATTGAGGAAAAGAATCAAGATAAAGTTTCTTTAGCGGTTAAGAAACTTTATGAAGAGGTCGCTCTTAATAAATTACAAAGTAAGCAAGGGTTTCCTCCGGTAAATAGAATAAAAGAGTTAGTGTCATCTAAGGATATTTTTAATAATACAAATTCAAAAGATTTAGTGTCTCAAAGAAAGTTGGTTGAGAAAAATAAAATACTAGAAGCAGAATTAGTTCAAAATTTAAATGATTATAAAAAAGCTCATTCTGAACGTAATAAAAAAAAGCAAATAGTATCGAAAACGTTAGAAGATACTAAATTTGAAATGAGTTTGGAATATCAGTTTATTTCCGGGGATCAGATTTTTAAAGTAATTTATGATGATGGGTCACCCCTGTCGAAGTTGACTTATCGTATTGATGGTGTAATGGGATATATAAATGCTGAAGCCAGATTAAGTCCAAAATGGTCAATTGGTGGAAGGTTTGGATCCAGTGATTTACATAATACAACTTCCAGAGATGAAGATTGGAATGTAGCTCCGTTCGTTTATCAATATACTGACCAAAACACAAGTTCTAAGATGAAGAGTTGGGAAGCTAATATTTATTATCGGTTTTTGGATTTAGATAAGGATTCTCTAGATAAACAGTTTGCTGAGACTTTGAGGTTGGATAGGTTTTATTTAGATGGGTTTGTAGGATATCAGCAGCAGGACGGTCGTTATACCATGATGGACGCTGTGTCTGAAGCTTTATACCTCGACGGTGCAGGTGATTGGTGGCAAGCAGTAGGTCTTCCATTGAATGCAGGTTTGGATTCTCTTTATGAAGTTACTTATAAAGGACCTAGATTGGGTGTAAGAGTTGGAGGTTCGTTTACTGAAAAAATTTCTACTAAACTTAGTCTTTCATATGCTTGGATAGAAACAAAGGCCCATGGGTGTTGGAATTTACGTTCTTATGATTTTTGGCAAGAGGGGAAAAATGGCTCGGCTTTTAATATCGATTATGAAGCTTTGTTTCATTTGACGCCTAGTTGGTTTATCGGAGCCGGTATTCATTATGCAAAGTATGCTCAGAAAGATCTTAAAGAATCAGGAACTCAGCCAGGGTTAACTTATACTGATTGGGATATAATAAGAGATGTGAATAATAGTGCAATAGGTCCTTCTATCAAAGTCGGCTATAGATGGTAGGTTTGGTATAGATTTTTCTTAATATAACAGATATTTATTATTTGATGATATCTTCTAACTGTGGTAAAATCCTCCTCAATAAGAGTAATTAATTCTATAGTTTTGTATTTATTAATTATAATCAACCCAAAAAAAATTGTTGACCTTAGGTGTTCATGTATCCATATCCGGTAAAATATATAAAGCTGTTGAAAGAGCCGCTGGTTTTGGTTGTAATACTTTCCAGATTTTTTCGAGAAATCCCCGTCAATTCAGAAAAACTTGTTTAGATGAAGAGGATGGCAAAGAATTCCGGCAAAAAGTTAAAGAATATAATATAAATCCGGTAGTTATTCATATACCTTATACTCTTAATTTAGCTTCCGGGAAAAGAGAGCTTTATAAGATTAGTATAAAAGATTTTATTCTTGATTTAAGGGATGCTGATCAACTTGGGGCTGATTTTCTTGTAACTCATATGGGTTCGTATAAAGGGGCGACTGAAAGTGGAGGTCTTTTAAGAGTAGCTAATGCTTTAAATAAAATACTTAAAGAGACGAAAGATATTAAAACTATGGTTTTATTAGAAAATACCTCTGGTAGCGGTCATTGGTTAGGGTATAAATTTTCTCAGCTTAAATTTATTATGGATAGATTGAATATACCGGAAAGAGTGGGAATATGTTTAGATACTGCTCATGCCTGGGCTGCAGGATATCAAATAGATAATGCGGTTGGTGTAAATTCTTTGGTAAAAGAGATTGAAAGCGAAGTAGGTATAAGTCGTATAAAAGTGATTCATCTTAATGATACTCAAGTGGAATTAGGTTCTTTGCTTGACCGTCATTTTGCGATTGGTAAAGGTAAAATAGGTAAGAAAGGGTTTAGTTGTATTTTAAGTCATAAAGGTTTAAAGGATATCCCTTTGATTCTAGAAACACCGAAGAAAGATCAGGGTGATGGAGATATAGAAAATTTAAAAATGGTTAGAAGATTATATAAAGAAATAGATAGTGGTAAGTAAAGGAAGTAGGGATAGTAAGTGCAGTTGAATTAAATTTAAAATAAAGTTTAAGGAGGAGGGGTATTAAAGTGGAATGTAGTAAGGCATTAGATAAAAAATGGCAGAATTATTGGGAAAAAGAAGGTATTTTTAATATAGATATAAAAGATGAATCACTTCCTAAATATTATTGTTTGGTTATGTTTCCTTACCCTTCAAGTGAATTGCATGTTGGTCACGCCCGTAATTATGTTATTGGTGATGCTGTAGCCAGATATAAGAAGATGTGCGGGTATCAAGTATTAAGTCCTATGGGATGGGATTCTTTTGGGTTGCCTGCGGAGAATCAAGCTATAAAGCATAAGATACATCCTCAAACCTGGACTTTAAAAAATATAAAAAGGATAAAAGAGCAGTTAAGAAGTTGGGGTATCTGTTATGATTGGCCTCGTGAAATTGCTACTTGTTTGCCTGATTATTATAAGTGGACACAATGGATTTTTTTGAAATTGTATAATAAAGGTTTGGCTTATCGTAAGAAGGCTCTGGTCAATTGGTGCAATTCATGTCAGACGGTTTTAGCAAATGAACAAGTTATAAATGGAAAATGTGAGAGGTGTTCTACCGAAGTTAATCAAAAA
>JAGLSE010000033.1 GCA_023135905.1 Candidatus Omnitrophota bacterium | reverse complement strand
TTTATTAGAAAGTTGGCCGGAGAGAGTAAAGACAATGCAGACTAATTGGATTGGCCGGTCAGATGGAGTTGAAATAAATTTTCCAATAGAAAATTCGGAGAATGTTTTGAATTGTTTTACTACTAGAGTTGATACGATTTTTGGGGCGACTTTTGTTGCTTTAAATTGGGAACATCCCTGTATAAAAAATTTAATAGAAGATTCACCTAATCGAGATGAAATAAGTTTATTTATAGAAAAATTAAAAAATCAGCCGATGTCTGCCCGTTTGATAGAAGATTTTGAAAAAGAAGGGGTTTTTACCGGTAAGTTTGCCATCAATCCTTTAACAGGGAAAAAGATACCGATATGGATAGCTAACTACATTTTGTCAGGTTATGGAACAGGTGCCATTATGTGTGTTCCCGCGCATGATAAAAGAGATTTTGAATTTGCTATAAAATATAAGTTGACGATTATAGAAGTTATTAAAGAACCTAATTCTATTTTATCGGTTAAAGAAGAAGATAAGGTTTATGAAGGTGAAGGGATACTTGTGAATTCCGGTAATTTTGAAGGGCTTTTATCAAAAGAAGCAAAAATAAAGATAGCAGAATATATGGAAGAAAAGTCTATAGGTAAGAGAACAATTAATTATAAGTTAAGAGATTGGCTGGTTTCCAGACAGCGTTATTGGGGTGCGCCAATTCCTATAATTTATTGTGAAACTTGTGGTGAAGTTCCAGTTCCGAATGAGGATTTGCCGATAGAACTACCAAATGTTGAGGAGTTTTTACCAACAGGACAATCTCCTTTGACCTATATTGAAAGTTTTATTAAAGTAAAATGTCCGAAATGCGGGGAGGAGGCTAAACGAGAAACTGATACTATGGATACATTTGTTGATTCCAGCTGGTATTATTTACGTTATATATCTCCAAAAGAACAAAACAAGGCTTGTATCTCAGAAGATGTGAATAAATGGCTGCCGGTAGATCAGTATATTGGAGGAGTGGAACATGCTATTTTGCATCTTATGTATTCGCGGTTTATAAATAAGTTTTTAAAGGATGAAGGGATTGTATGTTTTTCAGAACCGTTTAAAAGGTTGTTTACTCAAGGGATGATTGTAAAGAGCGGAGCCAAAATGTCGAAATCTAAAGGCAACGTTGTTGCTCCGGACTATATAATAGAAAAATATGGTGCTGATACTATGCGGCTTTATATACTGTTTATGGGTCCGCCGGAAAAAGATGTTGAATGGCAGGATGAAGGGTTACAAGGTAGCTGGCGTTTCGTTCAAAGAGCTTTGAAGTTAGTAGATATCTTATCGGAATATAGGGATGTTAAAGGCGGCGAAGAATTTAATGAAGATGAAAAAAAACTTTTGAAAAGAATAAATTATACAATCAAAGAAGTTACAAAGGATTTAGAGGGAAACTTTCAGTTTAATACCGCTATAAGCAGAGTTATGGAATTGGTAAATGATACCTATAAAGTAATATTTGATAATTCGGTAAGAAAAGAAATTTTCCAAAAGGCGGTTGATATTGTTTTTCTTATTTTGGCTCCGTTTACTCCTCATTTAAGTGAACAAGTTAATGAGCAGCTTGGAAATAAATGTTCCGTACTAAGTAGGGAGTGGCCGAAAGTTGAAGAGAAATATCTTAAAGTGGATAATATAGAAATAGCTGTGTTAGTTAATGGAAAGATTAAAGATAAACTTTTAATTGGTGTAGATTGGACTCAGGATACTGTTAAAGAAAAAGCTTTTTCTTTAGATAAGGTTAAGAGGGCTGTTTCCAGTAAACCGATTAAGAAGGTTATTTATGTTGATAAAAAAATTGTTAATATTGTTATTTGAAACGTAAGAAGAGAATTATTTTTTTGTTGTTAATGATTTAACGCAGTTTATGATAGGCGATAACGATAATTTTGTAGGGGCGGATTCCCTGTGTCCGCCCGTTATCTAATAATTTATTATTTTAGACCGGGTCAATGTATTGATTCGGGTCGATACGGGGGTCGACACCTACAATATTTCGAATAATAATTATCGCGTGTGCATGGTTAGGCATAACGATATGTTTATCCAGATCTATACCGGCATAATTTTCCGGTATTTGATTTAATACGGTATTAATCATATTTCCCGCGTCATTCAATATCATTTGATTATTTACAATTGTCCCAAAAATCTGTTGTCTGTTTTCAACGCAAATTAAAACGAAATAATCTCCTGGTTCTGAATAGTTATGTTGTGGAATACGATTGCTATTGCGGCGGGTGAGGAATTTTGGCATTTATTTTTTTAATCTATTTTGTTTTCTGGATTTAAATTGTTTTAATTTTATATTATAATAATTAATATACACCCATTCCTTTTATCTTTTGTATTCTATCATAATATTAACATTATCAAGAAAAAGATCAATGAAACCGGATTAATTCTTTCAGGTTAAGCCTTTGATAACAGTAAAAAAACAAGTTCTAATTATGGTCCTGTTGCGAAATGCAAAATTTTCTATTAATGATTGATTGCCTGCGTTAGGCAGGGTAGAGGATTACACAGATTAAAAATATGATTTATATATTTGAGAAGAATGTTTAACGGGTGATTTTTATATTGAAAGTTTTATCTATAGGATGTATTATTTTTGCATATGTTTTGTTTAACTTACAGAGAAAGAAAAGTTTTAATTTTTATAGGGATTTTGATTTTTATTGGAAGTTTATTGAAATTTTTCAATGTTAATCTGGATGGCAAAACCCTTTCGAGTCCTGAATATTCAGAATATAGTAATAAACCTATAGACAACCCTATAAGCTCTATAGTTAATATTAATACTGCCTCTAGAGAAAAATTAACAGACATTATAGGTATAGGTGATGTAATAGCCGAACGTATAATAGAGTATAGGTTGAAAAACGGTTTATTTCAAAATTTGAATGATATAAAAAAAATAAAAGGTATCGGTAATAAAAAATTTGAGATTATAAAAAATAAGATTACCTTATAAAACTATAAGCGGTGCAACAGTCATTTAGATTGTGATTTGGGCTATCATGAATTAATTATTAATAGAAAGAAAATGTTAGGTGGATTACATAATTTTTTTATATTTATTTGTTTTGTTTGTGGAATTGTTATTGGTCAAAATCTACCGTTTTTTTGGTTATTTTTAGTTATTGCTTTAATTTTATTGATTTTAACTTATTTGTTTTATAAAAAAAATAAACTCAAATTGTCGGATATCAGCCTTTTGTTGCTTTTTGTTTGTTTAGGCAGTTTGTTTCATATCCCTACCACTTATAAAGATAAAACACTTGAAAAGTTAATAGGAAATGAAAATGAAATAATATTATGCCCAGTTTCTTTGCCGGAAGATAGGGGGAAGTTTAATGTCTTTAAAGGCGAGATAAGAAAGATTGGGGGTATTGGAATAAAGTTTAAAGTTAGGGTTAGAGATTATACTAAGACTATGCAATATAAGGGTTGGTATAATTTAAAAGGGTCAGTCTATACAAAAAAATATTATGGCCGTAAATTCTACAATTTAAAAGTTTCATCAATAAATGTACCGATAGAATTACCGCTGGGATTTTGGCATAGGTTATCAAAAAAGACTGGGGAATATATACTTAATGTTTTTAGCAAAAATTGTGATTTTAGTTCATATTGTTTTCTTAGTGCTATATTTTTAGGCAGAAGGGAGTTGCTAGGTGATGAGAAAACTTGGTTTGCTAATGCAGGGGTATCTCATCTTATCGCGATAAGCGGCTTGCATTTAGGAATGACCGCGGTAATTTTATTTTTTGTTTTAAGGTTTTTTAATATAAAGTTTAGGTTATGTTTAGGGCTATCACTAATATTGCTTTATTTTTATACTTTTCTTGTTGGCAGCAGTTCTTCAACTCTTCGAGCTTTGTTCATGTATTCAATATTTGCTTTAAGTTTTTTTATGAAAAGAAAATCGAGTTCTTTAAACTCTTTGGCTTTATCAGGTTTATTAATCCTTGGGATGGATACATCAAATATTTTTAACGTCGGGTTTCAGCTTTCTTTTTTTTCTGTATTAGGAATAATTTTAGGATATAAAATATTTAAACCAAAATCAAATAAAAATCAGGTATCTAATAATGCGAAACATATTCTTTTGTGTTCTTTTTTTGTTTCGATATGGATAACTCCTTTGATTTCGTTTTATTTTGGTAAAATTTATTTATTGAGTATATTTTACAATGTTCTTTTAATTCCTTTTTTTACATTTATTTTATCTGTTAATTTTTTGTTGATCATATTTTCTCCAATAATATTTGTTAGTCAATCTTTGGGTAATGTTCTATCTGTTCTCATTCATTTATTTAATGAAATAGTCATATTTTTAGGTTCGATAAAATATTCTTTTATTTCTTATACATTTACTTTTCAAAATATAATACTTTATTATTGTTTGATTATTTTTTTAATAATTGTTTATAAAATGTGTGCGGTTGCGAAACGTCCTCTTGAGGGCATCACTACAAAATCGAGGATATGAAAAGTAATGGAATATGCAACAATAAACATCGTAGAGACGCAACACATTGCGTCTCCTAATAATAATTTTGATAAAAATAATACAAAAAACAAATTTGGTCCACAATCAAAAAATGTTTCGTCAATAATCAGAGGATTTGAATCCGGTGTTGCAACCTGCGCAAAAAAGGTGGAATTAAGTTTCGCCTGGCACTCAAGGTTTTACGATCATATTATACGTGATAAACATTCATTATCTGGAATTCGTAAATATATTCGGGATAATCCGCAAAATTGGGAATTGGATTATGAAAATAAAGAGGCGTTATAAGGAGACGCGACGTATCGCGTTTCTACAGGACTCAGTTTGTCTTTTTTTTGTTTCTTTTTTCTT
>JAGLSE010000032.1 GCA_023135905.1 Candidatus Omnitrophota bacterium | reverse complement strand
GAGAAGATAGCAAAGGCAAAAAAGGCTAAAGAGGAAAAATTGGAAAAAATTAGAGTAATGAAGGCTGAGAAGTTAAGGATAAAACGGGATAAGATAGAGAAAAAAGAATTTCAGAAGTATAATAGAAATAACACTAGAATTGATGTTATAGAAATGGAACAATCTTTAAAGGATTATAATGAATCCCGAGCGAAATAAATAAGATTTATCAGTTTGTTAAAATTTGGGAGGGTAAAGTGAGAAAATATATAGTTTTACTGTTAATATTTGTTTTTACGGGTTGTGGATATACTACTCGAGGGTTTATTTATCAAACTAGTAAAATTTTAATTGAACCTATAACTAATAAGATTGATATTACATCTGAAGATAGAAAATATTCAGGGTATACGACATATCCTATATTGATTGAAAATAGATTGACAAATAAAATCGTTAATAAATTCAATATAGACGGAAATCTCAAAGTCGTCAATAATGATAATGAAGCTTTAAAGTTGATTTGTGAAATTACGGATTATAAAAAAGAAGCTTTGAGTTATAGTAAAGAAAATAGGGATGAAGTTTCTGAACAAAGGTTAAGACTTCATGTAAAGATAAAACTGGTTGATGTTTCAGGGGAAATTTTAAAAGATAAAATAATTGTAGGCGAGACCACATACTTCCTTACTGGCAGTGAAACAGCAGCGCAGGGAGATTTGATAGAAGATACTGCGCGCAGGGTATTAGAATCAGTTGTGGAAGAATGGTAAGCATTAGAGACAGGGTTTTTTTAATTTTTGGTTCAAACTTCCTTCAAAGGCAAAAGATAATAGAAAATCTTAAATATAAGATTTTAAAGGAAAAATCCGCTTCAATAAATATATTAACATTTTACGGGAAAGAAGTTGAACTCAAGGATTTTCAAGAAAAGATTTTGACATCGTCTTTTGATAATATAAAAATATTAATTATTAAAGATTTCAGTGAACTCCCGCCGCCTGTGAGATTATATCTTTTAAATAATTTAGATGAAATATTGACCGGTAATTATATTATTTTTGAAACGGATAAAGAATCCTATTCTTTACAAGGAAATAAAAAAATTGCTTCTGATAAGTTTTTTAGTTTAATTTTTAAGAATTCTCAAGTATATAGGGTTTCTTCATTTGAAAGGAAATTGTCTATAGAAGATTTTATGGGTGCTTTAAGGAAGAATGATCTTGACTCTTGTTTATATGTTTTAGAAAATTTGTTTGATGGCACAACAAAGGATAAAGGTATAGCTCCTTTAATTATAGGGATACTTGTTAGAAAATTTTCTTATCCTTATTTAAACTCTTTTAATAAAGAAAAATGTTTTGAGTATTTGTGGAAGGCAGATAGGGGTATTAAAGAAAAAGGTCATGATGCTCGTCTTACGATTGAAACTCTTTTAATAAAACTCTTTACACTAGCTTCAAACAATTCCTAATAATGCGATTATATATAGGTGCTATTATGAATTATAATCTTAAACCGATCCTGTTACAGATATTTTTGAAGATTAATTATTTCGTAGAATTTGATGTTTTAGCCGTTAATAAATTTGAAAGCCGACTTTTTTTCCTTGCTGCCTTGTTTGGGTGTATTACATTTTTTGTAGCTGCTTTATCAAATGCTTTGTAAACGGAACTCAAGGCTTTTTGACTTGATGGTTCATCATTAGTGTCTACAGCTTTTTTGTAAAGTTTTACTGTAGTTTTTAGTTGTCTTTTTACCATCAAGTTTTCTTTTCGTCTTCTTTGGCTTTGTCTTAAATCTTTTTTGGCTGTTCTTCTTTGTGGCATAAATTTCTCCTTAGTTTTGTTGAAGAATTTTATAGGAATAGTATGAGAATGTCAAGAGTTTTTTTATTAATTAAATCGAATGTTTAAAAAAATAATAAAAAATACCTATATTTTAAGTATTGGGACTTTAGCTTCAAGGATTCTTGGTTTTATAAGGGATCTGTTGTTAGCTAAGTTTTTTGGTACATCTGGTATATTAGAAGCTTTTATTATATCTTTTAGATTACCTAATGTATTTAGAAGTATATTTGCTGAAGGTTTTTCAGATTCGGTGGCAACTCCCATACTATCAGAACATAATGATGATAAACTTAAAATGTTTGAAATAGGCAGAAATATGTTGTCTATTAGTGCCGTAGTATTATTTGTTTTTACTTTGTTGGGAGTGATTTTTTCTAAATATCTTGTAGCTATGATTGCGCCTGGGTTTATTAAAGAAACTATTAAGTTTAATATGACAGTATCTTTTACGAGAATAACTTTTATTTATCTTTTTTTTATAAGTTATGCTTCCAATTGTTTAGCTATATTGTACTCTCTTAAAAAGTTTTTTATTTCAGCAATAAACCCTATATTTTTAAATATTTCATTTATTGTGGGGATTGTATTTTTTAGGGATTATGCCAAAGAGTATATTCTTGTTGTCTGTGTATTAGTGGCAGGAGTATTACAAGTGGGTGTGCCAGTAATTGCTTTAAAAAGAGAAGGATTTAGCTTTAAATTTGATTTGTTTAGAGCTATAAAAGATAATAATGTTATTAGAATGATTAAATTGTTTGGTCCCCGTATTTGTTCTAGTGTTATATATAATTTAAGTGTATTTATCGATACTATTTTTTCTTCTTTGGTTCATATTGTGGGCGAAGGAGCTGTGGCTTCAATATATTACGCGAATAGGCTTACTCAGTTTCCGTTTGCTTTAATTGCTATTGCGGTATCAAAAGTTGCTATAGTTGATTTATCGGCTTATCATAAGCAAAATAAAGAAACTGATTTTAAAAATCTTTTTGTTTTTTCATTTCAAAATATTATTTTTTTTATTATTCCTATAGCCATAATCTTTATTTTTATTCCGGAACATTTAATTAATGTTATTTTTGTCAGAGGAGAGTTTGATAATAATTCTTTAATGATGACTTCATCGGTTTTATTTTTTTATTCTTTTGGTTTATTTTTTTTCTGCGGGATTAAACTATTGGTTAATTCCTTTTATTCTTTAAAAGATGCTGTAACTCCGGCTAAAGTTGCAAGTTTATCTTTAATTGTAAATGTTGTTTTAAGTTCAATTTTAATGTTTCCGTTAAAAATTGGGGGTGTGGCATTAGGTAGTAGTTTGGCTGCTGTTGTTAATTTTTGGGTTCTTTATCATTTTTTTGTTAAAAAAATAGGAAATATTGATTGGAAGGGAACTAAATCTCAATTCTATAAAGTATTAGTTTTGAGTTTAACTCTGGGGGTTGGAAGCCGGTTGTTAATAAGTATTCTTTATTTTAATAAGTATATTAATTTATTTTGTGTTTTATTAAGTTTTTTTCTTATTTTTTTTGTAGGTGGGTATTTTTTAGGGCTTAGACAAATTAGGTATATAACAAAAAAAATATGGAAAAAAAGATAAAATTGATAAAAAAAGTAGAGAGATTTTTAAATCGGGATAAGTGCGCGAACAGGGGGAATTATAGAGGGAAGATCGGCTTAAACAAAAAATGTGAATTTACTAAAAGTTCTCTTAAAACTTTACCCAAAACATCTGGAATATATATAATGAAATCAAAAGAGGGAGATGTTCTTTACATAGGAAAAGCGTCTTCTTTAAAGAAAAGAGTAACAAGTTATTATGCGGCTAATAAATCTTTTAAGACAACTTCTCTTATGGAAAAAGTGTTTAATATCGATTATATTGAATGCGTGTCTCCGGAGCAGGCTTTAATTTTAGAGTCAGCGTTGATTAAGGAAAAAAAACCAAAATATAATATTGCTCTTAAGGATAGTAAAACTTATCCTTATGTAGAAATAACTAAAGAGAAATATCCACGCATTATTATTTCTCGCGCTAAAAAGATAAAGGGTAATATTTATTTTGGGCCTTATCCGGGGGGCAAGACTTTAAAAGATGCTTTAAATTTAATAAGAAAAATATTTCCTTATAGAACTTGCAGTGTTTTACCGCGAAAGGCTTGTTTATTTTTTCATTTAAAACTTTGTCCGGCTCCCTGTGTTGAGGAAATTAGTGTATTGGAGTATATGTCTGGAGTTAAAAATATATGTAAAATATTAAAAGGAGAAAGAAAAAAACTTATAGAGGATTTAAAAAATAATATGAAGAAACTAGCAGATAAAAAAGATTTTGAAGAGGCCGCGGTGGTAAGGGATAAATTAATAGCAATTGATATATTGTATATTGGCAGGCCTAAAGCTCATGAAATTCTTGATTTGAAAGATATTTTAAAACTTTCTAGTCTTCCTTTAACGATAGAAGCTATAGATATTTCTTCTTTCGGTGAAGATGATTCAACCGGATCGGTCGTAGTATTCAGAGATGCTGTTCCGGATAAAAGAAGTTATCGCCGGTTTTTAATAAAAAGTGTTAATAAAATGGATGATTATTCTAAGATTGCTGAAATTGTAAAAAGGCGTTATGGACGGCTTAAAAAAGAGAAAAAACCTTTACCGAATTTAGTCATTATTGATGGTGGGAAAGGACATGTACATAGAGCAAAAGAGGAGTTAGACTTTTTAGGTATCAATATAGACATAATAGGTATAGCAAAAAGAAATGAAGAAGTCTGGTTTCCTGATTCATCTAAACCTTTGATTATTTCAAAAGATAACCCTTGTTTGCATTTAATTCAAAGATTAAGAGATGAAGCTCATCGGTTTGCGAGAAAATATCATTTATTACTTCGCGATAAAAGAATAAGTGATTTAAGAAAGTAGAACAATTTAGATTTAGAATAAATAAAATTTTTTAAATATATAGTTGGTTTTTAGAGTAGAAACTGTTAAAATAATTCAAAAATCAGAAAAATGAAATAAATTCATTTTATATCATACGATTTAAAAAAGATTAAATTTTTAAAATTTTTTTTTAAGATAACGTAAATATTTATGAGGAGTAAAAATGAAATTTGAAAATGTTTTAGATTTAATGATAGCGAAGAAATGTTCAGATGCTTTTATTAGGGTAAATAGTGATATTAGAGCTCGTATTTTTACAGAAGTTAAATCTATCTCAGAACAAGTTTTAACGAGTAAGGATGTAAATGAGATGGTTAATCATATAATGAGTGTAAAAGATAAAGAAAAGTTAAGAATAGATAGAGCTTGTGAATTCGCGTTATATTATCAAGAATTTTGGCGTTTTCGTGTGAGTATCTTTTATCAGAGAGATACACCTGCTTTAGTAATAAGGAAAATAGATTTACGTATTCCTACTTTTGATGAGTTGAGTCTTCCGGTTAAGGTATTAGAGGATTTTTGTAAAAAAAGAAGAGGCATGGTGATTCTTACTGGTATAACCGGAAGTGGGAAGTCTACAACTATTGCCAGTATGATTCAATATATAAATAATAATTTTGGTAGACATATTCTGACTATTGAAGAACCGATAGAATTTACGTTTAAGGATAACCTATCTGTTATAAATCAGAGAGAACTTGGTAGAGATGTCGAAAGTTATCAAGATGCTTTAAGACAATTTGCTTTGCATTCTCCCGATGTTATTTATATTGGTTGTATTCGAGATGCAGAAACTTGCAAAGCTGCTTTAACTGCTGCTGAAACCGGTGTATTTGTATTCTCGACAATGCATACAGTAAATGCTACTTCTACAGTAGAAAGGATTTTAAACTTTTTTCCTCCTCATGAACAAAATGCTATTATTGATCAGTTAGCTTATTTATTAAAGGGGGTGCTTTCTCAAAGATTGATACCTCGTTCTAATAAAACGGGGATTATTCCCGCTTATGAGTCTATGATAACAAGCCCTACTATATCTCGTTTAATAAGAGAAAAAAAGTTTTGGGAAATTTCGAAATATATTGATGCGGGTGATATTTATGGGATGAAAACTTTTCATAAATGTTTATTGGATCTAGTAGTAGCTGAACAAATAACTCCTGAGGATGCGTTGGAATATGCGGATAAAAAGGAAGAATTTATAATGGAACTAAGAAATCGAGGTTTGAATAATAAAAAAGAATCTTAGGCTTATGTTTTAACAAAATTTATATATATTAATAAAAGATAGGATGAGTATATTAATGACACATGATATAAATAAGCAAATTGAAGAGTTAGAAAAGGAAATTTGTAATTTAGAAACTATTTTTAAAATTAGAGATAAGAAGGTGACGATACAGGAGTTGCAACTTAAAATGTCTGAAAAAGGGTTTTGGGATAATTCAAATTCGGCGTCAGAAGTTGTGAATAAACTTAAGGATATAAAAGGTGATATAGATGCTTGGGATAGGTTAAATAATGCTTTAAAAGATTTAAAAGACCTTTTTTCTATTTGTGATGAATCCATAGTTTCGGATATTATGAAAGAACTCAATCAGTTGAAAATTAATTCAGAAGCTTTAAAATTAAGAATTCTTTTTTCGGGTAAGTTTGATAAGGCAAGTGCTATTGTTGAAATAAATTCTGGAGCTGGAGGTACGGAATCTTGTGATTGGGCAAGTATGCTTTTTAGGATGTATTTTAAATGGTCTGAAGATAAAGGTTTTAAATTTAAAGTTTTAAATGAAGTTAGAGGAGAAGAGGCTGGAATAAAAAGTATATCTTTTTTTGTAGAAGGTAATCGTGCTTTTGGGTTGCTTAAGACTGAGATTGGGGTGCATAGGCTGGTAAGAATATCTCCGTTTGATTCTAATAAACGCAGGCATACTTCCTTCGCTTCGGTTGATGTTATTCCTGAAATAAAGGGAGATATTGAAATTGACATAAAACCTGATGATGTAAGGATTGATACTTATCGTTCTTCAGGAGCTGGAGGACAGCATGTAAATGTAACAGATTCCGCGGTACGTATTACACATTTGCTAACAGGTATTGTAGTTAGTTGTCAGAATGAGAGGTCTCAACATCAGAATAAATTGACTGCTTTTAATGTTTTAAAAGCAAAGTTGTATAAACTTAAAGAAGATGAGGAACGTAAGGAGTTGGTAGATATGTCTGGGCATAAGCAGCGAGTGGAGTGGGGTTCTCAAATTCGGTCATATGTATTACATCCTTATCTGTTAGTCAAAGACCATAGGACAAATATAGAAAATCATAATGCTTGGGCCGTATTAGATGGACAGATAGATGGTTTTATATATTCGTATTTAAAGCAAACTGTTTCTATTTGATTCTTTTTGTTTTAGCGTTAATTGATTTTATGATAACTTTAATATTGTTATCAGATAAGTTTAACCAATGAAACTTAGATTTTTTGGAGAGAAATCTGTAGTCGAATTGATCCTGAGAGAGTAAAACGAGTCGAAGGATCTCGGGTTTAATTCCCCGCAGTTTACCGCTGAAAAGTTATTTAAGGGAAATCTTCGATACCCTGTAGCTAGCTGCGGGGTAGTTCATTAATAATGTGAAGTATTGGAAATAATTAAAAGGAAGGGTTGTAATGTTTAAAAAAATTATTCTTAAAAATTATCAAAAGAAGATTGGTAGGATTATCCCTAAAGTAAATATTTTTCTAAATAGTGAGATGCCTAGCCCTTCGATGAAAGAAATAACAAATTTGTCGCCGCTACTAAGCAAGATAAATGCTTTAGAGAAAGATATGGAAGAACAATCCGATTCTTTTTTTAAAAAGAAAACTTTCGAGTATAAAGATCAAATAAAACAGCAGCTCGAGAATGTTTCTCTAGAAAAGCATAAAGAGATAACTGATAAAATTCTTGAAGAAACATTGCCTTTCTATTTTGCTATGATACGAGAAGCATCGAAGCGAACTCTTAAAATGCGTCATTTTGATGTTCAGATTTTAGGGGGTATTCTATTGCATAGAAATAAAATAGCTGAAATGGTTACAGGGGAAGGTAAAACCTTGGTTGCGACTTTGGCAGTTTCTTTAAATGCCTTGACTGGTAAAGGAGTTCACGTTGTTACAGTCAACGATTATTTAGCTAAACGTGATATGGAATGGATGTTTCCACTTTATGATTATTTAGGTTTAACTTGTACTGTAATTCAGCAGGATATGCCCAAAGAAAAAAGAAGGTTTGCATATAATTGTGATATTACTTATGGAACAAACAATGAATTCGGTTTTGATTATTTAAGAGATAATATGGTTAATAGTAGTGAAGAAATGGTTCAGCAAACCCATTATTTTGCGGTAGTTGATGAAGTTGACTCTATTTTAGTAGATGAGGCAAGGACGCCCTTAATTATATCCGGACCGGCTGAATCTTATATTGATAAATACTATATTGCGGATAAAGTAATTAGACAAATAAAAAGAAAAGTTATTATTCAGAGTTTTGATAATAAAGACGGTACTGTTACTATTAAGGATAGAAATGGTAATGAGACTAGAATGGAACCTCAAGAATTGGAAGAAAAATATGAGGCTATTGTTGAGGAAAAAACTCACCATTCTTATTTTACATCTAAGGGAGAGAAAAAGTGTGAGCAGCTTTTAGGCGTTAATAGCTTATCCGATGATTGTCCGGATAATCTATCTAATCCTTGGATTAATTATCTTACTAAGAGTTTAACCGCACATGAGCTTTATCATCGTGATCAGCAATATATAGCAAAAGACGGGAGAGTTATTATTGTTGATGATTTTACCGGAAGGTTAATGCCTGGAAGACGTTGGTCTGACGGTCTTCATCAGGCGGTAGAAGCTAAAGAAGAGTTAACAATTCAGGAAGAAAGTCAAACTTTAGCTACAATAACATTGCAGAATTATTTTAGAATGTATGATAAATTAGCAGGTATGACAGGTACCGCATATACTGAAGCTAATGAATTTAATCATATATATAAATTAGATGTGGTTGTTCTTCCAACAAATAAACCTTTAATAAGATTAAACTTTTCTGACAGGATTTATAAAAATAAAAAAGTGAAGTTTAATGCTGTAATTAAAGAAATTGAGGAACTTTATGAGTTAAAAAGACCTGTTTTGGTGGGTACAACTTCAATAGAAGATTCAGAAACTCTTTCTTTTTTGCTTAATAAGAAAGGGGTTCCTCATAATATATTGAATGCTAAATATCATGAGAAGGAGGCTTCTATTGTAGCACAGGCTGGTAGGCTAGGGCAAGTCACTATTGCTACAAATATGGCTGGTAGAGGTACTGATATAGTTTTAGGGGGTAATCTTGACTATTATATTAAAGATATTTTAATGACAAATAAAATTTTACCAGGTGTTCCTGAGTATAAAGAGGAATATGAAAAATTATATCAAAAACATAAGGGTAAGTTTGAAGAGTTTCACGATAAAGTTGTAGAATTAGAAGGTGTTCATATTATTGGTACCCAAAGACATGAATCTAGAAGAATAGATAACCAGCTAAGGGGTAGATCTGGAAGACAAGGTGATCCGGGTTCATCGCGTTTTTATATATCATTAGAAGATGATCTAATGCGTCTTTTTGGTTCCGATAAGATTACTCGTGTGATGGAAACTTTCAAGTTTCCTGAAGATGAGCCTATTGAACATATGATTATAAGCCATTCTATAGCAGGAGCTCAAAAACGAGTAGAAAATCATAATTTTGAGATAAGAAAACAACTTTTACAATATGATGATATTATGAATAAACAAAGAGAAGTTGTGTATACTCAGAGAAAAGAAATTTTACAAAAAGATAATATAAATGAGGATATTTTTGCTATGCTTTTCGATGTTATCGATAAAAACATTCCTATTTATTTTCAGGAAGAGAAAGATTTATTGGGGTTGATTCATTGGATTAAATCAAAATTTGATTTAGATTTTTCTATAGAAGAATTACAGAATTTCAGTATGGAAGATTGTATGAAATTTTTGAAGGAAAAAATTAGTGAAGGTTATCAAAAAAAAGAAATGGAAGCGGGTTCAGAAAATATGCGTAATATGGAAAAAATAGTTGCTTTATGGATAGTAGACTCTCGTTGGAAAGAACATTTACTAACTATGGACCATTTAAGAGAAGGTATTCATTTAAGAGCCCATGCTCAGATTGAACCTTTGGTTGCATATCAAAAAGAATCATATTTTGCTTTTCAGGAAATGATTGATTCAATTAAGGAAGGTATTAGTGAGATGATTTTTAGGGCAAGATTAAAACCTCAAGAAAAAGAAGTTGGTGTGTTTAATGATTCTCCTAAAAATTTTATACATTCGGAATATTCATCTTTAAAAAAGGGAGAAGTCAAAAAAGAGCAAGTAAAAACTATAAGAATAGAGGGCAAAAGGGTAGGTAGAAATGATCCGTGTACTTGCGGTAGTGGTAAAAAATATAAAAAGTGTTGTGGATTATAAAATTGTTTTTGGGTTAATTGAAGATGCCTTAGATGAGATGCTCACAGATAGAAGATTGATTCACATAAATAAAAAAGCTAATAGCTGATAGCTAATGGTCAAGGGTTTATAGTATAGAAAAAAAGAGTTAATTACACGACTTTGTTGGAATTCTATGGGTTCTTAACTAAAAAGAGTTGATTGATAAAGATTTTTTGATAATTTATGTGTTGTTTTAACCAATGAGACTTAGATTTTTCGGAGAAAAATCTGTAGTCGAATTGATCCTGAGCGAGTAAAACGAGTCGAAGTATCTTGGGTTTACTTTCCCGCAGTTTACTGCGGAAAAGTTATTTAGTGGAAACCTTTGATACCCCGTAGCTTGCTGCGGGGTAGTGGATTTCTGCTAACATTTATTTTTATAACATACAGAGAAACAATGAAATATGATTAGCTAATGTGATTGTTTCCAAGCAACGCATAAAGCACAAAATGCTTTTTACAGCCTAAATTTTGCATATTAAATCTTAAGACAGATAATCTATAAAATATGGTGCAGTAAAGGGTTAATTGGGAAGATTAATCAATGTTTAAATTTTTAATAATAGCAATTAGCGGTATTCTAACTGGTTTAAGTTTTAATTATAATGGCTTATCTTTTTTTATTTGGTTCTCTTTAATTCCATGCATTTATGTCTTGTCATTTAATAAAAATAGTTTAAAGCAGAACATTGGTTACGGGATTATTTTTACTTTTTCGTTTTATGGTACTGCGATTTATTGGTTGTCTAATGTTACATCAGCCGGACTTATTGCTCTGATATTATATTTTTCTATATATCAAATTTTATTTTTTATTATTGGCGGGTCTCTTTATAAAAAAACATTAACTTTTTTAACGATACCTTGTTTATGGGTAGTTTTAGAATTTTTAAAAGAGAATATCTGGTGCGGGTTTGGTTGGTTAAACTTAGGTTACTCACAATATAGAAATTTTAGTTTAATCCAGATTGCTGATCTATTTGGTTCTAAAAGCATTTCTTTTTTAATAATTATGGTAAATGTTTTAGCCTATGAAATAGGTTTATGGTTTCTTCAGGGAAAAATATTTGAAAAAGCTGTATTAAACAGCTTGCTAAAAAAAATTATTTTAGTTCTGAGCTGTTTTATCTTTTGTTTTTTGTATTCATCCTATAAAATGAACATTTTTTCTTCGTTAACAGAAACTGAAGGCGAAAACTTTTTGGATGTTAGTATTGTTCAGCCAAATATTTCTCAGGAGGAAAAGTGGGACAGCATATATGCGGATTCAATTATTGAAAAATTGAAAGATTTGGGTGCGCGGGGGCAAAAAGATAGTTTAATCATTTATCCTGAGGCTGCCTGGCCTTTTATCATTGATATGGATAACATTGATAAGATAAAACTAGTAATAGAATCATTAAACCGTAATATTATAATCGGATCAGTGATTAAAGAGAAAGAGAAGTTTTATAATACAACTTTATTTTTTAATCAGAACGGTGAACTAATTGATTGTTACCGTAAAATTAAACTCGTTCCCTTTGGTGAGTATGTTCCTTTTCGTAAGTATTTATCTTTCATTAAGGTTATTAATACAATTGGAGATATGGATCAAGGTAATAAATATGTAAGTTTTTTGTATAAAAATAAAAATTTTTCATCTCTTATTTGTTTTGAAGATGTTTCTCCTTTACATGTTAGAAAAGTCGCGCGTAAAAATCATTTTTTGATAAATAGTACTAATGATGCCTGGTTTAAAGGAAACCCTCAAGCTAGTCAGCATTTAGCAGTTATGACCTTTAGGGCAATCGAGAACAGGATATCTATAGTACGCAGCGCTAATACTGGGATTAGCGGATGGGTATCTTTTAAAGGAGAAATAAATGAATTTATACGAAAAGGTGAA
Organism: Candidatus Omnitrophota bacterium; assembly: GCA_023135905.1. Taxonomy (GTDB): domain Bacteria; phylum Omnitrophota; class Gorgyraeia; order Duberdicusellales; family 4484-171; genus JAGLSE01. Next base: position 6,939 of record JAGLSE010000032.1, on the reverse strand, counting down.
AATACCTTTTTTGTTGGAGTTAAGGATTTTAAAATTAGTTTAAATAAAAAAAGAAGTCTTTATAATAAAATAGGTGAATTTTTTATTTTAGCATGTTTTATCTTTTTAATATTATTTGGTTTTTTAGGTAGTTTTAAAAAGATGTTTTATTTGAAAAGGGGGTGAAAATGAAATTAAATTTAAAAACAGTAAAAATAAAAAAGCCTAAAGATATGAATGTAATTATTGGGCAAGCTCATTTTATCAAAACAGTTGAAGATATTTATGAGGTTTTAGTGGGGAGTATGCCTTTGATAAAATTTGGAATAGCTTTTTGTGAGGCTTCTGGTAAATGTTTAGTTAGAACCGAAGGTAATGCTCAGGAGCTAATAAAAATATCAGCTGAGAATGCTTTATTATTAGGTTGCGGGCATTTGTTTTTTATAACAATAGACAAAGCTTATCCGATAAATGTTTTAAATCAAATTAAAAATGTTCCGGAAGTTTGCCGTGTGTTTTGCGCGACGGCAAATCCTATAGAAGCAATAGTTACAGAGACAGAACAAGGCAAAGCATTTCTAGGAGTTGTTGATGGATTTTCTCCTGCTGGTTTAGAATCCGAAAATGATAAGAAAGAGAGACAGGATTTATTACGGAATATTGGTTATAAATTATAAATCTTAGAAATAATTGAAAATGTTTACTAGGGTTAAAAATTAGTAACATTGTAAACAATGCATATGGATTTTTTTTTATGGTTGACAAAATAATGAAAAAAGAAAAAAAGAAATTTTTAAGAAAAAAAATTAGTGCTTTTGTTCTTAAAATATTAATTTCTGTAGGCGCAAAATTTTCAGCAAAGGCGGGTTTGTTTATTGGAGGAGGATTAGGCGTTGTTGCTTATTATATGCTTATTCGTCATCGCAAGGTTGCGATGGAAAGTTTAACTATGGCTTTTCCTGAAAAGTCTTTAAGTCAAAGGAAAAAGATAGCTCGAGAATGTTTTATTTTTTTAGGTCAAGGATTTTTTGATGTTTTATATTTCCTTGATAGGGAAACAGAAGTTAAAAATAATATTCGTGTAAACGGAGAAGCTAATTTAGTACAAGGTTTAGTTAAAAATAGAGGGGCGATAATTTTAACTGCTCATTTAGGAAACTTTCCATTGATAGCTTTAAAATTAGCAAAAATGGGGTATACGGTTAATTTGGTGATAAGACCTATGAGAGAAAAAAACGCGGACAAATATTTTCATAAACTTAGAGATAGGGGTGGGGTTAGAACCATTAAGTCATACCCGAGAAAAGAGTGTGTATCTAAGATTTTAAAAGCTTTGAAAAATAATGAGTTGGTTGTTCTTCTTATGGATCAGAATTTTGGAACAGGCGGTGTCTGGGTAAAGTTTTTTAACATACTGGCAGCTACACCAATAGGTGCTGTAGTTTTAGGGTTAAGAACAGGAACAGCAATAATGCCAAGTTATATCTATCAGGAAAAAGCAGGGCGGCATTGTTTGCGAATTTTACCGGAGTTTGAATTAATTAAGACTGAAAACAATGATGAAACTATTTTATTAAATGTGATAAAAATATCGCGTTTGATGGAAGATTGGATTAGAAAGTATGTGAATCAATGGACATGGATTCATCGCCGCTGGAAGTCAAGGCCATCGAAGGAAATTTTAAATTCAAAATTTAAGGTAGAGAAGTGATTTTTTTTTGATAAGTTTGATGTAGTGATAATAAATGTTTAGAATTTTGAAAAGATAAAAATTGTAAAAATCAATAATTTTTTTTAAAAAAACTTTACTTTTTTAATTATATTATGTTATAATTTAGATGTTTACAAAATATTAATTCAGCATTAATGGGAGGTGATTGTGAATACAAAAATAATTCCTGCATTTCTTTTAGTAATTGTCCTGGGAACTGGTTTTATAGCTTATAAATTTTTTACTGAAAAGGAATATTTAGTTAAAGAAAAAGTTGAGTTGTTTAATAAAAATACTGTTTTAATTAACGAAAATAATGATTTGCAAAATCAGTATGGAATGTTACAAAATGAGAAGCTTGAGTTGGAGAGTAGAATTGGTTTTATTCAAAGTGAACTTGATCGTGTTCAAACTGAATCAAGATCTTTTAAAAATAGATTTGAGGATGTTACAAGGCAGAGAGATGAGTTAGTACAAAGATTAGAAAGTGGTTCACCTTCGGTTACTCAAGTTGCGTCTCAATTTTCAAGTAAAGAACCAATATCAGCCAAAGGTGATTGGGTTGATTTTGTTGAAAGAAAAGCGTTGGTTGAAGCACATCTTATGGATTTAAAAAGTAAACTTTCTGAAGCTAATGTTAAAATATCTGAATTAGAAAATAATAATATTGAACTGAGTTTAAAGTTAGGTCTGTATAATAAAGAAAGAGAGTTGATCCTTTCGCAAAAGAAGTATAAAGAAAGAGCTTTAAGAGTTATGAGTATGGATTTGGTTAGCGAGAGGGAACAAAGAGCTCTGGCAGTGAAAGAAGCAGTAGTTTTGCGCAGTGAAAATGTAGATTTAAAGAGAAACATAATATTGGCAAATAAACAAAAAGTTATATTAGAAAAAGATCTAAATAAGGCTATTGTAAGTAAAGAATCTATAGAATATAGAATTGCAAATGCGGAAAATGTTTTAAAACAAAAATCGTTAATTTTCTCAGAGTTGAAAGAGCAATTGGAAATGGCAATGTTAGATGGAAAAAGCCTAGAAGATTCTGATCTTACATCAGTGGAATTACCTCCAATAGTAGTTAAACCAAATATACCCGGTTTAAGAGCAGTTCAGGGAGAAGTTGTTGCTGTTAATCGTGATGAAAGCTTTGTGGTTGTAAACATTGGTGAAGATACCGGAATTGTTCCTGGAACTTTATTAAAAGTTTATAGGGCTGATGTTAATATAGCAACTTTAGAAGTTATTGAAACTCGTAAAGAGATATGTGCGGCAGATATTAATGAAGTTGTTGGTGATTATGTTATTCAGCAAGGGGATAAAGTTGTAAATAATTAGTATTTGTTTTATCGAGATAAATTTGTGCATTCACCTAGAATTACAATAAAAGATGTTGCTAAAAAAGCAGGGGTATCTATTGCCACTGTGTCACGTTTCATAAATAATATAAGTTTAAAAAAAACAAATCAAATAAAAGTTGAACGAGCTGTAAAAGAGCTTAAGTTTAAACCTTCTATTTATGCGCGTCGCTTAGCTGGTGGTAAACTTGATTCCTACGGATTGATAATCCCTGGTTATGAAGGAGTGTTTTATTCTTTTTATGCTTTGGAGATTATTAGAGAAGTTGCCGCAGCCTTAAACAGAAAATCTATAGATTTGCATTTGCATGTTTCATGGAATAAAGATTCTTTTAAGAATTCTTTAGTCGATGGTGTTATAATGGCTGATATTGTTGGTAATGAAAAGCAATTTAAGCGATTGATAAGAGAAGAAGTTCCCTTAGTAGTTTTAAATAGAAAGGTAGAAGAAAAAAATATTAGTTATGTAGCTATAAATAATTTTAAAGGGGCTTCTGATGCTACTGAATTTTTGATAAATCATGGGCATTCATGTATAGCTCATTTGGCAGGTGATTTGCGTGTGCAATGTGCCAAAGAAAGATTAGATGGTTATAAGTCATCTTTAGAAAAGAATAAAATAAAAATAAAAAATAATTATATTAAAAATACTAATTTTTCTCGAAAAGAAGCTCGTATAAATTTGGAAGAATTATTTGCTGAAAAAGTTCGTCCTACTGCAATATTTTGTTGTAGTGATGAAGTTGCCGGAGAAGTTTTAAATTTTGCCGAAGAAAACAATATAAGTATACCTAAAGAGTTAAGTCTTATCGGCTTTGATGATAATCCACACTGTATAAATGGGAATTTAATGTTAACAACTGTTAGACAGCCTATACAAGAAATGACAAGGATTGCGGTAGATATTCTTAGAGATATTATATCTGGTAAACAAGCTATAAAACAAGTAGTTATAGAAACAGAAATGGTTATTAGGGATACAGTTACTTTTATTTAAATTTATTTTTTATAGTATTTATAAGTATCTGTGTCACAACATATTGTGGCTAGGCAGTAAAATTTCTACCATATATTGTATTTTTTCTTGACAGCAATACTAACTTGTGATATAAAAAATAATATTAAATAATACAATTTAAAATGTTTTTAATTCCTCATTAATAAGGTTAAAAATTACCTCAAAAGGTGCATGCAATAATTGGTATCAAAAAGTTTTTAAAATTAATTTTAAATTTTAAAGAAAAGGGGGGGTATGGATAATTTAGTAAACTTTTCTACGAATGCGATTGTTGTTTTGAAAAAACGTTATCTTAAAAAGGATAGTTCAGGTAAGGTTATTGAAACTCCAAAAGAAATGTTAATGAGGGTATCTAAAGTTATAGCGAGTGTTGAAAAAAAATATGATGCTGAGGATAAAAAGATTAAAGATATTGAAAAATTATTTTTTGAAATGATGAGAGATTTGGAGTTTATGCCTAATTCTCCTACTTTGATGAATGCGGGAAAAGATTTAGGTCAACTTTCAGCGTGTTTTGTTGTCCCTGTCGAGGATTCTATGGAATCTATATTCGATGCTATAAAGTCAACCGCTCTTATTCATAAAACCGGTGGAGGAACTGGATTTAATTTTTCTAAACTTAGGGCTCAAAGTAGTGTTGTTAAATCTACAGGGGGCATCGCTTCCGGTCCGATTTCTTTTATGAAAGTTTTTGATGCGGCTACTCAGGCCGTTAAGCAGGGAGGTACTAGACGCGGCGCGAATATGGGGATATTAAGGGTAGACCATCCGGATATCTTAGAGTTTATAAAATGTAAAGAAACTGAAGGAGATATTTCAAACTTTAATATATCTGTCGCTATGACTGATGATTTTATGGATAAGGTTTTAAAAAATCAAAATTATCAGTTATTTGATCCCCATACAGGAGCAGTTGTAAAAGAATTAAATGCTAGTAATGTTTTTGATATTATAGCTAAAAATGCTCATAATAATGGTGAACCGGGAATTGTTTTTATTGATAAAATGGATAAGGATAACCCAACACCTCATTTGGGTAAAATTGAAAGCACTAATCCATGTGGTGAACAGCCTTTGTTACCCTATGAAAGTTGTAATCTTGGCTCAATTAATTTAGCTAAAATGTTAAAAAAAGTTGAAGATAAGTTTGAGGTAGACTGGCAAAAATTAAAACGAATTACATGTACGGCTACCAGATTTTTAGATAATGTTATTGAAGCGAATAAATTTCCTTTACTACAGATAAGAGAAAATTCTTTAAGAACGCGTAAAATCGGTTTAGGTGTTATGGGTTGGTCAACTATGTTAGGATTTTTGGGAATTCCGTATGATAGTGATAACGCTATAAACTTGGCTAAAAAAGTTATGAGTTTTATTCAAAAGGTTGCCCGGGAAGAATCAATTGATTTGGCTAAACATAGAGGAGTCTTTCCTGCTTGGAAAGGTAGTGTATGGGAAAAAAAGGGAATAAAAATTCGGAATGCGACATTAACTACTATAGCACCAACAGGAACTATTAGTATTATTTCTGGTCCTACGTCGTCAGGCATAGAACCAAATTATTATCTTTCTTATTTACGTAATGTTTTAGAAGGTGAAAAATTATTAGAAGTTGATCTTGCTTTTGAATATGTAGCTAAAAAAGAAGGATTTTATTCAAAAGAATTAATGAAAAGAATAGCTTCTGGAGAAAGTATACAAAGAATGGATGAAGTTCCTGATCATGTTAAGAAAGTGTTTAAGACTGCTATGGAAATATCTCCTTACTGGCATATTAAAATGCAGGCTATTTTTCAAGAATTTGTCGATAGTGCCGTTTCAAAAACTGTTAATTTGGATAATAGTGCTGATGTAGACGATGTGAAAGAGGCTTATTTGCTTTCTCATAAACTAGGGTGTAAAGGGATAACTGTGTATAGAGACGGTAGTAGAAATGTTCAAGTCCTTACACTTGATAAAAAGCAAAAAGATGTTAAAGAAAAATCTAATGAAGCAGTAGGATACTCAGCTCTTACACTTTATCCCAAACCACGGCCGGAAGTAATTTTTGGAACTACAACCAAAGTTACAACAGGTTGTGGTAATCTTTATGTAACTGTTAATCAAGATGAAGATGGTTATTTTTTTGAAGTGTTTACTCAAATGGGAAAAGCTGGGGGATGTGCCGGGTCTCAATTAGAGGCCGTAGGCAGGTTAGTTTCGCTTGCTTTAAGAGGAGGAATTGAAACAAAAGTTATTTGTGAACAGCTAAAAGGGATTAGATGTCCATCACCTTCTTGGGATAAAGGTAAAAAGATTTTTTCTTGCGCGGATGCTATAGCTAGAGTTTTAGAGAAAAGAGCCGCGGATCAAAAAGATTTATTTCAAATTGAGTCATTACCCGTTAATAAAGAAGAGGATAAAATTTTGGTTGCAGCGCCAAAGACCAATTATACTAATGTGGTGGGTGTTTGTATTGAATGCGGGTTTGCTCTAAGGCATCAAGAAGGATGTTTAGTTTGTGATGCTTGTGGTTATTCAAAATGTTAAGTTTTAAATAGAAATGTTTGAATAAATAAGGTTTTTAAATATTACAGACTTTTTCTTTGAAAAAGTTTAAGTATTAGAAGAATGGAAGTTTTTGATAATATAAACATGTCCCGCTGCGCTAAATATTAGGTAAACTTTCTTTGAAATTTTATTGATTGGCTGGTATTGACCCCCTGCGCTAAATATAGGGTAAACTTTCTTTGAAAGTTGACCCTACATTCGGGGGTTTCAATTCGAGCTACAGGTTTTTGTTTGAAAAAATATTATTGATTTTGAATATTCCCCTCTCGCTAAATATCGGGGTAATTTCTCTTTGAGAATTTATCCCTCACTCGAGGGGATTCAATTCG
>JAGLSE010000031.1 GCA_023135905.1 Candidatus Omnitrophota bacterium | reverse complement strand
TAAATTTTGTTTTTGTTCAGGCATAACCTCAAAATCCCTATTTGTAATAAGTCCATCTTCTTTAAGTGTTAAATAAATAAATATATCTAAACTGCGTTGACTTTGAAAATATCCGTATCTGCGACTTACTTTACGCAATTCTCTATTTATTCTTTCCAATGGATTAGTCGATTTTAATAAGTTGCGTTTTTCTTCTGCAAAATTAAAATAAGTAAAATAATATTCAATATCATTCTTCATCGTCTTTACAACACGGGGCTCTTTGATTGACCAATTACGTATAAATTTTTTATACCTAACGAAAGCTTCTGCTTTTGTTTGCGATTTAAATATTTTACAAGCATGATTCATAACTTTCTTGCGATTTTCTGTTTTATTATTGATCTTGCTTAAAACATTTCGTAATTTATGTACCGTGCATAATTGCAATGCCGTATAAGGATAAACATAATTTATCGCGCTTTTTAAGCCGCCACAGTTATCTGATATTATCAAGTTTAGTTTGAGTCCTTTAAGTCCGCGTCGATATAAATCATTAATCAACCCTAACCATTCTGCTTCAGATTCTGACTTAGCTAATTTGAATGTTAAAATATGCTTGCTGCCGTCAGATTTCACTCCTAAAGCAACTAAGATAGGTCTGCTTTTGATGTTTAACTCTTTTACATGCACCCATATGGCATCTAAATATAGATACTCATATTCATCAGATAAGGGCATATTTCGGTAATAATTTACCAAACAACCTATTTTACCTATTATTTTTGAAGCCGTTGTATGTGATACGCTATCGCCTATAAATGATTTAAAAAATTTCTTTTGTTTACGCCCGGTCAATCCCAAGATCATTGCTTTTAATATATTATCGTCAAATTGTTCTTGGCGTCGCTGATATTTTTTAAATAAACCATATTTTACTGGAGTTCTTCTGGCTTTTGGCATACTTATCTCTACTTTTCCATGGGTCGTACCTATAAATCTCTGATAATATCCACTTCTGTAATCTATTCTATTACCTGTCCTTTCATATTTTGAACTTGCTAAAGTCATATCAAATTCTTTTTGCACCATTAGCTCTATTGTTCCTTTTATTGTTAGCTTGACTCTTGTTTCTACTAATTTCCACAATCCCATATCTTTTAAATTTCTGTTTACATATTGCCACTGCACTGATAAATTATCCTTAGAAAAATTAACTGGTCTTTTCATGGCATATCCTCCTAGTTTAAAAAGGTTAATATTGGTAGTATTACCTTTTGAGGATATGCCTTTTTTATTTACCTGTCAATTTGCGAAGAATAGTTTACACTATCGAATAAGATCTTTTATTTGCACTTTATATTTTGAACCAGTATTGATTTATCAATTATACATAATTTTAATTAACCCAAATAATGCGGTTGCATTATTTGCCCGAAGGGTCGACTCCAAAATTTCCATGAGAAAAATTGGCCTGTGCCTGTTAGGGTAAAAAGTCGAGGTCACCTTAGAAAAATGCAAAGGTACTATTTTGTACATCGCGGTTTTTACATAACTGTTTCGTTTGTTATTCATTAAGTATATCAGTTTTTTTTAAATGCATTTTTCAACTTATTACCATCTGCTAGTTTTATACATTTTAATTAATTTGCAGATAAAAATAGAATTTACGATAACATTTTTACATTAGATTATTAATATTTAATTATATAAAGTTTAATATGAATTTATTTATAACATGTAAACCTGGATACGAAAAAACTTTAACTCGAAAAATATCCTTATATAATTTCATTACAAAAAATAGTGGTAAAGGCTGGATCTTAGTTAAATCAACATCTGAATCTCAAAACTGTCCTTTAACCCTCTGTTTTGCTGAAATTATCTTTCATAATCCCATTAAAATTACTGCACCATCTTCCAATGATTTTGCTTCAAAACTTGTGGATTATTTCCTAGAATCAATTCAAAAAAAAATTATTATATCTTCATTACCATTTTATTTCGGCTCTGTTAATAACGAAAAGTTGATCTCCCTAGCTAAAACAATTAAAAAATAAACTTAGTAAAAAAGTATCCCGGATATCAAAACTCTTAAATAATAGTATACCCTATGTTTCAAAATTCAATGAAGGATTTTTTGTATATTTAATTAATTTTGACTGTGGATTTGTTTCGATAAATGCCCTTACACAAGGACAACAACGCATGAAAATGTCCCCGGATGATCCTTCCCGTTCTTATCTTAAAATAGAAGAAGCTTATAATATTATTGGTTTCGAACCGCTTAATAAAGAAAAAGTTATAGATTTAGGTGCTGCTCCCGGCGGTTGGACTTATAGCGCTGTTAAACGCGGAGCTTATGTGACCGCTGTTGATAATGGCCCCCTTAAAAAACCGATAAAATCAAATCCTTTAGTTATACATATTAAAGAAGATGCCCTTAAATTCATCCCTCCAAAAGGACAAATCACAGACTGGTTATTTTGCGATATAATCAAGAATCCGGACATTATTCTAAATCTTATAAAAAAGTGGTTAAAAAATAGCTGGTGCAGAAATTTCGTAGTAAACCTAAAAATAAGCCGAACAGATCCGATTGCTTTATTAAAAAAAATTGAAGATAAAAAAACAGGATTATCAGCTTATTGTTCGTTACTAAAAATACGACAGCTTTATCACGATCGCGAAGAAATTACCTAGCAGGCAAATCTATTATAAAAAAAAATTATATCTAAGCATCTAACTACTCAACTAATTAATTTCAAGCGGTGAACCTAAATTTCACTATTAGCAATAATAATTTTGCTAATTTTATTGTTGTACTTTTACTTTACTTAATTTAGAAGGCAAAATAACAATCTCAACTCTTCTATTCTTTTGCTTATTTTTAGGTATATCATTAAAAGCTACCTGATGATACTCACCATATCCGTTAGCCGATAACCTTTTGGGATCTACCTTACACTCATCAACGATATAATGCAAAACAGCTAATGCCCGTCCAGAAGATAATTCCCAATTTGACTTCCATCCGGAATATTTTATTGGATCATTGTCAGTATGACCTTCAATCGCGACTTGAGAGGTAAGAACATTTTTATTCAGCACCAATGCTACACTACGCAAAGAGTCTTGGCCCTCTTCCTTTATTATATCTTTACCTGAATCAAAAAATACTTCAGATAAAAAAGTTATAACAAGTCCTCGTTCGGTCATCTGCAATTTAGCTTTGTATTCACTTATTTCTTTTTTTAGTGATTCTTCCAGCTCTATTTTTGCCTGCTCAAGAGCTGAAAGTTCTCTATCTTTTTCAACAGATACCCTAAGGAGTTCATTTTCTTTTTCTTTCTCCAATTGATAAATCCTATTTTTCAAGTCTAACACCTCTTGATCTTTTTCCGCGTTTATACGCTGAATTTCCGCTAACTTATCTTTTTGCAATTGCTCCATAACATTTTTTAAATTAAGATTTTCCATTTCCATGGTATCAAAATTTCGGGCTTTATGAAGGTAGGTACATCCGTTAAATAAAAACATTACTAAAAATATAAAAATTACCCTACTGAATTTCATAGATACTCCTTTATTTTAATCATTTTCACTTCCAACAAAATAGTTAAATCACAACACAAACATTGAAATCAATAATCTTAAAAAAATAACTTTTTTATTTAAACTTTTACAGTTAAAATATCACATCTTATTATATCAATAATTGACAATGCACCCCTTCATAATAGTACCAGCGCCTGATTTTAACTTTGAAAAAATGATTTCCTCGATAAAAGCTTATGTTTTTTATTGTCTTTTTTATTTTCTCCCTTTTTTTTATTTGATTTATCGTTTTAGTTTAAAATTTAATATTTTGAATTTGTTTAGGATTTTGAACTTAAGATTTCGTATTTAATAATTCTCTGTTTAATCAGAAAATGTTGCATTTCACGACAGCACCAATATCCGGCTCAACCTAAATCTTTAATAAGTCAAAACTAATTCTTATAAAAATATTTTTTGACTATATAAATATTGTTTTTCAACCGTCAACACGTTCTAATATCAATTCATAAACTTCCCGTAACACTTAATAATTTTTTTTACAGCACAATTCATTCTACTGAATAAGTTACATTTGGTGGTTCGCTATAAAAAATATCAGGATCAGGGACATCGCTTAAAACAAGGCTGTTAGCAACATCAAACTTAACAGTAATTTTTTTTGACTCCCCTGGAGTAATAGTAATGGCCGAGGCGCCTAAATCATAAGTTAAGATAAAATAAGAACCACTCACTGTCATTCCAGCGGAAAGAGTATCTGTAGGGACAATCATAGTGCCTAATTTTGCGGGTGATGACCCTGCTTGGATAGCTTGTCCCCCAGTCCCTATATCGGCAGATGATGCCGTTGAAGAAGTATAATTTGCACCAATATTTCCCTGGATCTGCATTGTTCTGGAAACAGTAACTCGAACCTGAGTATAAGTACCTGGTTCAAAAGAAACTCCTGACACATAAGACCCTACACTTTGTCCGGCATTAGCAGAAGCTATATCAAAAGATAAATCCCCTGTACCAACTGTAAGCCAGGTTAATGTCGAACTATTATACATCTCAACTTTATTTAAAGTTACAATAAAAGAATCCGGTGTGCCTGTAAACGTTGCACTTAAAAGACTTGCTGGTAATGCCAATAAAATTATACTAAATAAAAATATCGTTTTACTCTTAAACATTTTAAACCTCCTATGTTCCTCTTCCAACTTCTACGCTCATTGTTCCGGTTTCAGTCCATTTTTCTACAACAATGTTAAAATTTCGTTCAACAGGAATTAAAAGTAATTCATTCAAATCTTTATCTAAATAAGGTTCATCACTCATTTTAAAGGCTTGTTTGAAATCAGACATGGTATCAAAGGCAAACCCAAAACGTAATCGTCCACCATACTCTTGGTCTCCCTTATTATCATCCCAGGTATAAAATTCCAAAGTGCAGGCTTCTATAGGTTTTGCCTCTAACCGTATCTTCCACCCGACTTTATCAGAAAATTTATCAAAATCATACCAAAAACCTGAACCGAACACTTTTAACCAATTAACATATGGCACCGGGGCACCAATTTCTAAATCCAATCCATCAGCCACACGTTCATAAGTAGTAGATGTAGACGATTCTTCTACAACCCTTTTTGTTGTTAATCCGATATACCCATTCAAGCGTGTTTCTAAAACTTGACCTAAGGCTTCAAATCCTATGCCAAGCCGTCCATGCTCTTTAAGATCTTGGTAATCTCCAAAAACATTTACACCTAACAGCAGATTTTCATTAACAATTTTTCGATATCCTGCTCCTAAATTATAAGTAAGATCACTAGAAGATATAGAAACTCGCGGCTGGATAAAATACATTTCATTTGAATCACTTGAATCGTAAAGCGGTTGAACGGTCTGAAAATAAAATGTAGGGTGAGTATCCGTTTCCCATTGACCGGACAATTCTACTCTTTTAAGCCAGTCAGGAATAGAATTTTCAGAATCATCACAAAATGATGCGGATAGAAAATTACAACTAAATATAATTATCCAACTTACCTTTAACAAATACTTACACATCCTACGACCTCCTTTTTTTTATTTATTATATGGAATTAATAAAAAATTTGCAAGGTTAAATTTTAAGGTTATTAAGGGGAATTAAGGGGACAGCGACCTTTTTCAAAAAATATTTTTTATTTTAATTATCTTTTATCTGGATAAATACTTATTTAATTTAGCTAACGTCCTTTTCCCAACAATTCCATCAGTCTTAAGACCTTTAGATTTTTGGAATTTTATAATGGCTGCTTTTGTCTTAGGTCCAATTTTCCCATCGATAGCTCCCTGATAAAAACCAGCCTTCTTTAGCGCCTTCTGAATTTGCTTATGACTTAACTTTATCGGTTCAGAATAAACTTTCTTTACAACTTTATCTTTGGATCTAACTGTCAATGTATCCTCATAATCATTATCAATAAAAGAATTTGTATTTTGTTGATATGTCCATTGAGAATTTTCATCCGTAATCGGTTGCGACATTTGTTGCGGAAGTTTCATGCCAGTTACGCAACCCCCTAAAAACAAAGCTACAAAAATAAATATAATTATTTTATACATCATCTAGCTCCTATTAAATAAAACATTAATTAACTCTATTCTGCCACCAAGGAAAATATCATTTTTCATTGCATTCTGCTAAAAGTATTATTTATTAACTCCGATGCCTTTAAAATCTATATACTATGCCTGTGCATATGCCTCCACCTAAAGTGCCGATATTTCATACCTAAACTATCTGAGTATTTTTTATTCTCCCAATTTAATAAAAACGGTGTTTAGTTAATTCTTTTAACTTTCAGAGCTCATATAACAAATTAAATAAAACATTCTTTAAAAGATTATAATATACTTCTCTATAATAATAAATACTTTTTTTGGTTTTTTCGGGGAAGGTGAATTGGTTGTTCAGGTTATATGATCATAAAAGAATCTTTGCAATTTAAAATTATCCGCATTGAAATTATGTATGATTTTTGACGCGTGCGCCTTGAAATAACGTACAATTTTCCCAATGTTGTTTTGTTATGTGTCATCAATATCCAATTCGTAGGGGCATAATTTATCATGCCCGCTATATTTTAATCCTTATTGTAATTATCAATATTATTCTGTAATTTGTTAATTGATTTATCCCGGGTTTGATGAATCAAACCCGTACATATTTGTATTGTTGCATGAACATGATTGGGCATTATGCATTATATATCCAATTCGATATCTTTGAAATTATTTGAAATATTTCCTAAACATTCTTTTATGATTTGTCCGTTTTTGTTTAAAACCATTTTATCAGCAACAATCTCTCTAAATAATCCTTGTCGATCATAGGTGCAAATCGTTATGTAATAATATCCAGGTTGGGAATAATCAAAATTTTTTAATCATATTTGTTTTCGTTTCGGATATTTCTTCATTATTATTTTTATACATAACGCTTGAAATAACCAGCTTTTAAAGCGGCAAATCCGCAAAAAAAGTCCGGTTGATTGAATTGTTATAATTTTATTTTTTTCATTTTATAACAATTGTCCTGCAAGGCATGCTTGTCCTTTATAGAATAATTTGTAGTAAAAGGTTAAATGTTACCTATCTATTGTACTCTAAACAGTCCCCTTTAACCCTTTAAATATGACTAGACAAAAATATCCCTTAGCTCCCAGATCTATTGAGCCATTATGAAATACTTCTTTGCCGGAATTAATTCCATTAATTGACTGTTCACTTATTTTTCACTTCATTAAGCGCTTTGTTGCCTCAATTATCTCATCTTTTCCTATAGGTTTTCTTAAAAATATGTCCTTACCACCACTCTTTAAAAATTCAAGCTGATGTTGTGCTATTCCTTCAGGAGTTCCGGAAAAAACTACAACTTCAATTTCAGGGTTTATCTTTTTTATTTCTTTGCATAATTCATCACCATTCATCTCCGGCATTTTCATATCTGTATAAACTAAATCAAAGTTTTTCTCCTTTATTATTTCGAGTGCCTGTTTGGGACTAGTGGTAACAATGATTTCATACCCTTCTTTTTCTAGAACCCTTTGCAAACCTATAAGAACAATTTCAGTATCGTCTACTATTAATATAGTCCCTTTATTCATTTTTATCCTCCATCTTAATAGTTATAAAAGTCAAAATGAAAACAGTTCCTTTACCTTCTTCACTTCTAACCAAAATATCCCCTCCATGAGATTTAACAATACCATGAATGACTGATAAGCCCAACCCTGTACCTGTACCTATTCCGATTCCTTTTGTTGTAAAAAACGGATAAAAAACTTTACTTAAATTCTCTTTTTTAATACCCATTCCTGTATCACAAAATTTAATAATTATACTTTCCTTATTTTCAGAATTTTCTGTTGAAATCGTAAAAATTCCGCCATTCGGCATCGCATCAACAGAATTGTTTAACATATTTAAGACTATCTGCTGTAACTGATTGTTATTACCCTTTATCCAACATAGATCAGAGCTGTATCTTTTTTCTACTACAATGTTGTTTTTCTTCAGGTTAAATTCGCTAAAAACAAGCGTGTTATCAATTACATCATTAAAATTAACTTGTTCCATTTTAGGCTCAACTTTCTTAACAAACATATTTAAGTTAACAAGTATATTCTTCATATACTTTGCGGCTGAAATCATTTTATGCAAATCATTTTTTTGTTGTACATCATTTTCCGATTTGCTTTCATAAAATTCTAAAAGATTTAATATACCCATTAAAGGACTGGCTAACTCATGAACAAGGCCTACAGCCATTTGGCCTATACCTGTAAGCTTTTCTGACTGAAACAACTGCGCTTCATTCATCCTACTCTCAAAAGAACCGCCTAACCGTTCAGAGATTGCTTCTATCAAATCCCTCTCCTCCTTAAGAAACGGTCCTTCATATTCATTAGGCCTCTCCTCAAGGTAAAAAACTTCGACAATGCCATATTTTTTCTTACGTGTTCTAATTACAGAAGATTGTCTCCATGAAGTTATCTTAAAATTGATTGTCATATATTCTTTTTCTTCAAATACTATTCTTGCACATGTAATCTCAGAATATTGCCAGGCATCAGCAATCATCAGGACTATTTCCTGCAATATATCTTCCTGATAAATATTATATTTTTCAAGAATCCTTGTGATTTCATAAAGACACTTGAGCTCTTTCATACGCTTACGAATATCACACAAAAGTTTTTCCTTCACTCTTTCCATTTCCTTGCGCTCAGTAATATCATTATAAACTGTAACAATTTCACCAGAAGGAAGCTTGTAAACATAATTTTCTCTCCACGCTACTTGCCTAGAATCTTTATATAAAGCAGCAGGGTAGCTTTCAGATTTCCCCGTTTTCAATACTCTTTGAAAGACATCAAAGAGGCCAAACTCCTTAACTCCAGGAAAAACATCTAAAATGCTTTTATTAATAACGTCTATTCTTTTAATCTTATCAATTTTTTCCGCTGCTCTGTTAAAACTCACAATGACAAAATCGTTTCCGTCATTGATCTCTTTACAAACCGCTACTCCGCTACTCATATTCTCAAACAATCCTCTATATTTTGTTTCGTCTTGCAACAGCTTCTGCTTAAGTTCCTTTTGATTGGTGATATCACGAAAAACACCTATCAAACACTTTTTATTATCCAACACTACTAATGAGGAATTAACATCAGCATAAAATATACTACCGTTCTTTCTCTTTACCGGAATATCTACCGCAAGAGCAATTTCTCCCCTTACCTGTTTCTTAAACTGCTCCATTACATACGGCAAATCATCTTTTGGATGAATATCCTCAATTTTTAAGCATATAAACTCCTGAGGCGTATATCCCAGCATATCGTAAACCATTCTATTACCAAAAAGCAACTTTCTTTCTTTTATTTCCCCTATAATCATTCCATCTCTGGCATTATCGAAAATAACTCTAAATTTTTGCTCTGCCTCCTTGCGAAAGCGGCGTTCTACCACTTCATTCATTTCTTTGTCAATAGCAACACAAAGTCTTGATAAATCATCTTTCATCAAATAATCATATGCGCCATCTCTCATCATCTCAACCGCGATACCCTCTTCTATAGTACCGGAAACAACAATAAAAGGTATATCGATATTTTTTCCCTGAAACACTTTCAAAGCTCTGGGAGCACTGAAACTCGGCAAACTATAATCTGAAATAATTATATCCCATTTTTTTCTATTAAGCGCGGCCTTCATGGCTTCTTCAGTCTCTACTCTCTCAAAAACCACTTTATATCCCCTAAGCCTAAGATACTCTACAACAATTAAGGTATCATTTTCTGAATCTTCAACAATCAGTAATCGTAATGGTTTATTCATATTATTTTTTTTTATTTTGAAGTGTCTCATTCAAAAGCAACCAATACAATCCTAATTTTTTTACCGTTTCGGCAAACTTTTGAAAGTCCACAGGTTTACGAATATAGCTATTGCATCCCAAACTATAACTATTAAATGAACTACCCCGCAGAAAGCTACGGGGGTATCGAAAGCTTCCCCTAAATAACTTTTCCGCAGTAAACTGCGGAAAAGTAAACCCGAGATCCTTCGACTCGTTTTGCTCTCTCAGAATCTATTCGACTACAGATTTTTCTCCGAAAGAACTAAGCCTCATTGATTAAACTTTTAAAAAGCCAAAAAATGATAATGCCTAAGCCGCATTCAATCAAGCGCAACCCCCATAATCATATTTACGAAAAAAAATGTATCTAAATGTTTACTCTTGAGGTAACAAAAGAAAAAAATAAATCGTTGGTCTCCAAAAAAAATAATATCTCTAAAGCTTCATAACCCAAATCACAATCTCGAAAAAATGTTGCAAGTAAAAGTACAGCTGCGTCACCTATAATTTTAAATCCTCGGCATATTCCTGCGCGGATATTTTGCCACAATCACGCTTGTTGTGATTAAGAAGTATTTTTTCTACCGCATTTTTTTTGCTCTTTAGTATAAATATTTTCCGCGTATGCAATACTTACACGACATACACTGATTAAAATCATTAATATTTAAGAGTATTCCTTCATAATCATTCGTATTATATCTTAAACAAAACACATTCACAACGAAAAAAATCACAGATATAATTACACCATCAGAATACTAAATTTTCAGTTTCAATACAACCACTTATATATTAAAATCAGGCGCTGTTGCAAAATACTTCACAAGCGTCATTCATTTCTCAGCCAAAGGCCGATTCCCTGCTTTACCAACAGACAATCTCCTTTAAAGAAAAAGGGAGGAATCCAAAGGTTAAGGGGTTAAGAGGACAGCTGTTTATGCTCAGCAATTAGGTAACACTTTTTGGTATAATATATTAAACCAAAGGAGGTCTAATAATGAAATATTCACAACAAATTATTGTTAAACGGCGAGCTATAACTAATAAGACTATTTGTACTTGCCTTAGGATTTTATTATTTTATTCAATGCTATATAGGCTGTAA
>JAGLSE010000030.1 GCA_023135905.1 Candidatus Omnitrophota bacterium | reverse complement strand
TGGCGGGGTCGATGGGATTCGAACCCACGATCACCTGATCGACAGTCAGGGGACTTAAACCGAGCTAATCGACGACCCCAATTTATTCAATAAGCGTTATTCTCTTTTAATAAATTTTAATTATAGATAAAAAACTGGTTCTTGTCAATTTAAAGTATTATATTTTTTCACCAGTTATAATTTTTATACACCTAATAAACTGGTGGGCGATACAGGACTTGAACCTGTGACCCCTACCATGTCAAGGTAGTACTCTAGCCAACTGAGCTAATCGCCCTTAAAACAAATTATCTGTTAAATTCCTTTTCTATTTGTCAAATACCCTTACAGGGCGGAACTTGCATTCCTTCTCCAACTTTAGCTAGAGCTTACATTCAATACAACATGGAATCCAAGATTCTTTTGTTCCGCCTTAAGCTTCCCAATAAACTTCTCATTCTTTCGGATTGTCTAATAAACTGCCGGGGGCGGGACTTGAACCCGCACGTCCCTTACGAAACAACAGATTTTAAGTCTGTGTTGTCTGCCAATTCCAACACCCCGGCTATTTTTTTACTTTATTATATTTTCAAAGAATATTCTTATGCTTAATCCCAGCGCCTTTACAACTTTATAAAAGGCGTGGGCCGGGGTTGAACCGGCGCATAGCGATTTTGCAGACCGCTGCCTTACCACTTGGCTACCACGCCGCTCTTACATCTTAATTATAATTCGAAATATAAATATATAAATAAAAAAATTTATTTCTATATTTCCAATATCTATTTTTTCTTTCGAACTATTATTTTCCCGTTTTCTATTTCTCTCAAAGCACTATCTAATGCTTTATCACTAGCCTTTTCAAGCAAAGGATTCTCCCCATCACTTATCTGTATCGCCCTTTTAGCTGCAAGAATAACTAGGCCATAAACCGAATGATTGCTGGCATCTAAAAGACTTTCTAATGGCACATTTGTTTTATCCATTTTCACCTCCAAGCTTTTTATTTATACTGCTGAATTTTTCTTTACTAAAATTCGTTCTATTTCTTTTATTGCTATATCTATATCTTTATTGGTTACTAGATAATCATAATCTTTGGAAAATTGCAACTCTTTTTTTGAAAGTTCTACTCTTTTCTTAAGAGTAACCTTATTGTCATCTCTTTTTTCCATTCTTCTCTTTAATTCTGCCTTAGAAGGCGCTGACACGAAAATACTTATAATTTTAGCAGCTTTAAAGTTTTTTATCAAATTCAATCCACCTTTAACGTCTATACATAAAACTAAATCTTTTTTCTTTTTATCGGCTAACAAATAAAAAAGTTTAGGTGTACCATAATAATTCGTTAAAATCTTTTCGCTTTCTAAAAAAAAATCTTTCTCTTTTAATCTTAAAAACTCTTCTTCTTTAATAAAAAAATAATCTTTTCCATTTTTCTCTAAAGACCTCTCCTTTCGGGTAGTAACTGTTATTCCTTTTATAAAATTATCCTTAATTATATCCTTTTCAAATAATTTATTAACCAAAGTAGTTTTTCCAGCTCCACCTGGTCCTGAAATTATATAAATTTTTATTTTTTCTTTACCTTTCTTTTTTACACCTACAGCCTTCTTCTTTTTTTCAGCCAAAACTTTCTTTTTTACACCCACAGCCTTCTTCTTTTTTTCAGCCAAAACTTTCTCCTTTTTTTATATCTCCACTAGACAAGATAATACTTTATTCTATATTTTGTACTTGTTCTCTTATTCTCTCTAAATAATTTTTTCCCTCTACAATTAATAAAGCCGCTGTTTTTATCTTCGTCTTACTGGAGGCTGCATTCAATTCACGCAAAATTTCCTGAGTTAAAAAATCCATAGATTTTCCTTTTGTTTCTCTTTTCTTACTATTAATTTTGTTTTCCAACTTACTTATATAAAATGACATCAACGAAAGTTCTTCATCAATATCTTCTTTACCATTCTCCATAGACTTAGCCTTAGGTTTTTGTTTTGTTATGTTTTCAACATTAAAATTAAGTTTATCTAAATTCAACAATATTTCTTTTTTTATAATTAATCCTTCTTTTTCTTTAAATTCAATAAATTTATTCAATGCTTCTTTTAATAAAATAAAAACAAAAGGCTGAATACCTTTTTTTTCCTTTTCAAAAGAAAATGTTTGAGGTAAATTTAAAATATCCTTTACATTGATTTCTGGGTTTAATTTATACTTTTTAGATAAACTTCTAGCTTGAGTAATATATTCTGCAACTACTTTTTCATTAATATAAAATTTTTTGGATTTAGCTGTAGTTATATATACAAACACTTCTATTTTTCCTCTACTAACCCTATTTTTTATCTCACGTTTAATTTTTTCTTCTAAAACAACTTCTTCCGGCGCCAGATTATGAACCGTTATATCTAAATACTTAAAATTAACCGCCCGTATAATTATTTGAACGTCCCAAATCTTATTAGTTTTGGAAACAGATGAATACCCAGTCATTGCTCTCATTTCCAAAACTCCTTTTTAACATTTTCTAAAATTACTTCTTCTGTCTCATAAATAACTACTGTTATTTCATCCGGACCAAACCAAAGTTTTATTTCTCTCTCTGATTCATCCGAACTACTAGATGCATGAATAACATTTTCGAATAAACCTGTTGTCAAAATCCTACCATAAGCACCTCTTATACTAACAGGATCTGCTTGTTCGGGATTTGTAGCTCCGGCAATCTTGCGCACTTTAGAAATTGCATTTTCTCCATAATAAACTAGAGCCATGACTCTATTTTCCCCATGAAGAACACCTGTAATATATTTTGCCAGTTCCGGATAAAATGGCTCTTCTTTAAGATGGTTATAATGCTCATTCGCTAATTCAACGGTCACTTTTACTATTTTTGAGGCGATAATCTTTAATTTTGCTTCCGCTAATCTCGATAAAATATTTCCTGTAAGTGACTTTTTTAACCCATCAGGTTTAATAATTACTAATGTGGCTTCTTCATCCATTTTTGGCCCCTCCTTAAATCAATTCATAAAATTATATTAAATTATTATTCAAACCTTTTAATAATTCTTTCCAAATCATTAAGATTATAATATTCTATAACTATTTTCCCTTGATTATTTTTTTTATTAAATATTTTTACTTTCGTCCCTAATATTTTTTGCAAATTATCTTCTTCGTCTATAATAAATGGATCTATTGTTTTCTTTTTCCGCGATATCCCTCTAGCTTTTTTTTCAATTTCTCTAACAGAAAGACCTTCTTTCAAAATTTTACAAAATAAATTTTCCTGTTCCTGAATTTTCTCAACTCCTAAAATTGTCCGAGCCTGTGATCGATTAATAATCCCATCAATTAAAGCTTTTTTTATCTGCTCAGGCAATTTAAGCAATCTTAATGTATTAACGATAGTACTTTTATTTTTCCCAATAAATTTAGAAATATCTTCTAAAGAAAAATCAAATTCATTCATTAACCTCTCAAAAGATTGTGCCTCTTCTATAGAATTTAAATCTTTCCTTTGCAAATTTTCAACAATAGCCATAACAAAAGCATTTTTATCATCCAACTCTTTAATTACTGATGGTATCTCCTTGAGCCCCAACAGCTTAGCAGCTTGAAACCTTCTTTCACCCGCAACAATTTCATACATTCCGGAATGCAATTTCCTAACCAGTATGGGCTGAACAACCCCTTTAGACTCAATAGATCGAGCTAAATCCGCAAGTTCTAATTTTGCAATTTCTTTTCTAGGCTGATTTGGCGCTGGACATATCTTATCTATATCCAAATGAGCAAACTCTTCAGGTAAAACGGTTACGGCCTTCTTAGGAATAAGTGCATCCAATCCTTTACCTAGAACCCTTCTTTCCATTACATACTCCTTTCTTTAATGACTTCCTTTATCTCAATTTTTTCTTTTAGAAAAGCTTCAGTTAAATTCTTATAGGCTTTTGCCCCCACACATATCGAATCATAAAAATGAATAGGCTTACCAAAACTTGGCGATTCTGCAAGTTTAATATTTCTAGGAACAATTACATTAAACGTTTCTTTGGGGAAATAATTTCTTACCTCTTCTATTACTTGCAATGAAAGCCTCGTACGAAAATCTGCCATAACAAGTAATATCCCTTCTATTTCTAAAGAAAAATTAAGTCTTTCTTTAACTAATTCAATTGTATTAATTATCTTAGATACACCTTCTAATGCAAAATATTCACATTGAACAGGAATTATTAAACTATCTGAGGCAACCAAAACATTTAAAGTTAATAGCCCTAATGACGGAGGAGCATCTATGATAATATATTCAAAGTCATCTTTTATTTGATTCAATATCTCTTTTAATTTGCCTTCCCTATTATCTTTATTCACTAATTCTATTTCTCCCCCTGTCAAAGAAACTTGTGCAGGCATTATCTGTAAATTAGGCCATTCTGTACCATAAATGCATTCTGAAACATTAACATCCCCCACAAGAACATCATATATAGAATATTTACCTTCATGATTAAACCCTATCCCGGAGGTTGAATTGCCTTGAGGATCCATATCTATAAGCAAAGTTTTCTTATTAGCGAGCCCTAAATAAGAACTGAAGTTTATCGAAGTGGTCGTTTTTCCCGTTCCACCTTTTTGATTGCAAATTCCTATAATTTTTCCCATATTTAATATTTATACATTTTCACGTGAAAACTTAATATACATTTTAATACTAAACATCTAATTTTGCAAGGAATATTAAAATTTCAAATAATTAAAATAAAGCCTTTCAACTTTATTAAATTCGACACATTTTCTCATAGAAACTTCTATTTTCCCTATAGACTTTTATTTTAATTTACCTGTGCCGCGTTTTCACGTGAAAACGGTATCTTATTGGTTTCTCTTCCTTTTAATTTTCTTGGGCTATTTATTTGTATAAGTTTTTCACATTTTAAGGTGGAAATTTATATTTTTGCTCATAAGCTTTTTTCATTTATCAATCCTGCGTTTTCACGTGAAAAAGATATCCTCCTATATTTAATTTTCTCCTTTCTTTTTTATTTGGTTTAAACCTTTAAATTAAAACTTGGTATTTATCTTTTAGTTCTTAATGTTTTTTGTTTTAAATATGTTTACACTTTAAACCTTGAAATTTGAGGGTTATACTGTTATCTATTCAATCAAGGACATTAATTTTCGCAACAGCCCCAATTGGTTAAGATATGTTTTCACGTGGAAACTTTAAAATAAATTATCTTTATTATTTATATCTTATTGATATTATTGATATTACCTTAATTAATGTCCTTACAGCTCAAGCTGTTACCTTTTGAACAAAAAAATATACTTAATCTATTACCGCCTAAATAAAATCTAAAATTTTACTAATAAACAAATACATTAAAAAATAAACATTTTTAATTTAATCAATAAGACTTAGATTTTTCTCCGAAAAATCTGTAATCGAATTTATCCTGAGCGAGTAAAAGTATCTCGGGTTTAATTCCCCGGGGTTTACAGTTTACTGCGGAAAAGTTATTTTAGGGGAAACCTTCAATACCCCGTAGCAAGCTACGGGGTATTTGATTAATAAAAGTAAGGCTAGATTGCTTTTATTTTAGCTTTTCGAGTATGATAGATCAAAGTAAGCAGATTTTGAACAAACCAGTAAAGAACTAAAGAAGAAGGGAAATTATAAAAAATAAATCCTATAAAAACCGCAAAAAACAATCCCATTGATTTTTGATCCTTAGAAGCTGTGTTAGATGAGGTTATTTTTTGCTGTAATAATCCTATTATCATTACTATTATAGGTAATAAATTAAAATGACTTGATCCTATTAAAGGAATTTTAAATGGTAAAGCAAAAAGTTTATCAGGTAATGATAAATCTTTAATCCATAAAAAATGTGCCCCTTTTAATTCATATAATCTAAAAAGCACTTGATATAATGCTATAAAAATAGGCAATTGGAAAAACATTGGCAAACATCCGCCTAAAGGATTTATTTTATGTTTTTTATATAATTCCATAGTTTCTTTTTGCAACTTGGTTGGGTTATCTTTATATTTTTCCTTTAATTCATTCATTAAAGGTTGTATTTGCTGCATTTGTCTCATAGCATTAGTACTTTTCATGGTAAAAGGCAGCAATATTGAGTATATAAAGAAAGAAAAAATTATAAGACTTATTCCCCAATTTTTAGTAAAGCTGTGAAAAAAATACAAAATTTTAACCATCAAAACACCAATACTATGAAAAAACCCATAATGCATAATACCTTGCAAATTGAATTGTTTTAATTTTTTTTCTGTCTGAGGACCAATATAAAAAGAAAATTGTTTTACCTGACTATCTAAATAAAAATAAACTGCGTCTTTATTTCTTTTTAAATCTACAATGTAATCACCCTCAAGAAGACTAAAACAATAATATCTTTCCCGAGCGCCTATAAACTTAACATTTTCGTAAGAAGTTTCTTTGACTTTTTTAGGCTGAATTCTTTTAATTAAATTATCTTTATGATAAAAAATTTCTTGGTATCTTTGTTCTATCATCTTGGAAGATAAGTGGTTAGAAAATAAAATAATTTGAGACTTGTTTTCTGGCGAGATAATAACTGTGACAATATTATCTTCAAAAATAAATATCTTTTTCTCATTATTAGAATTATTAAAAATTAATCGGTTATGCTCAATCTTTACGCTAAATTCTTTCTCTTTTTCGTCTGGAATTAAACCCATATTTTTAAAAGGAAGAGTATTATCTTTTTCATTAATTGCGATTGAATTTATATATCCTCCTTTAGGAGAATAAGTTACATAAATATTACCAAAAATATGATTTGGTAAATCCTGTTCGTTTTTTTCTTCTATAAGTTCTGGTAATACAGATATTTCTACATTTTCTTGTGTATTAATTATATTTTTAGTAGAAGTGTTAGGTTTTTTAAATATTTTATCTTGCGGAAAATATTTTTTACCTATGAAAGTATATAATAAGAAAAAAATTAGGGTTAAGGTTACAGCTTGAAATAGTTTTTTATCCATTATTCTCCGAAAGTTTTAATTACTATGGTTTATAAAAGGACAAAGAAATTAAGAAGATTTTATAGGATCAAATCCACCTTTTGATAAAGGATTACAGCGTATAATACGAAACAAAGAAAGTTTTGACGCTTTTAAAAAAGAATATTTTAAAAAAGCTTCTTTCGCGTATTCCGAACAAGTTGGAATATATAGGCATTGACTTGGAAACATAAAAGAAATACTGCGATATATCTTTAATAAAAAAATGACTATTTTCCTCATACGGTCAACTTTTGACGGCCTTTTTTTCTTCTTCTTTGTAAAACTTTTTTCCCGCCAGCAGTCTGTGTTCGTGCTAAAAAACCATGTTTTCTTTTACCTTTTAATTTAGTTGGTGTTTTGAAATTCTTTTTCATAGTAAGAAATTTTAACATATATAATTTCTGTGTCAACTATAAAAATCTTGCAAAGTAAAAATTATAAGTTATAATCACTTTATACAAAAAAGACATAAATCCCTCAATGATTATAATTATTATAAATTTAAAAAACATATAAAAAAATTTAATTTTATTGATTGTTAATAACTTGTGAGTTCTGTGAATAATACTACTTATGGCTGAAGAAATTTGGAATGCTTGTAAAGAAAAACTAAAAAAAAATTTAGGAGAAACTTCCTTTGATACTTGGATTGCTCCTTTGGGTGTAAAAGAAGCCAGTGATACTTCTTTAGTTATAGAGGCTCCTGATAATTTTTTTAAAAGTTGGGTAGAAACAAATTATTTAGGACATATAAAAAAAACGTTACAAGAAGTTACTACTAAAGAATTTGAAATTTCATTTACTGTTAACCCGTCACTTTTAAAAAGAAAAACAAACAAAATATTTAAAACTATTGAAAAAAGTTTTAGAGAAGAGCCCCAGGATTCTTTAAAATTAAATCCGCGTTTTACTTTTGACAATTTTGTTGTTGGAGGTGCCAATAGAATGGTTCATGCAGCATCATTAGCCGTTGCCAATGCCCCAGGTAAATCATATAACCCGCTTTTTGTTTATGGAGGAGTAGGTTTAGGGAAAACTCATATTATGCAAGC
The DNA here is from genome assembly GCA_023135905.1 of Candidatus Omnitrophota bacterium. GTDB lineage: Bacteria > Omnitrophota > Gorgyraeia > Duberdicusellales > 4484-171 > JAGLSE01. Next base: position 10,219 of record JAGLSE010000030.1, on the reverse strand, counting down.
AATCGCTCATCATGCCTTATCAAAAAATCCTTCTGCTAAAGTAAAATATACCTCTTCGGAAAAGTTTACCAATGAATTAATTTATTCAATTCGAAATCGTTCAACTGATAAATTTAAAAGAAAATATAGAGAAATAGATGTTCTTATTATTGATGATATACAGTTTTTAGCCGGCAAAGAAGCTGCTCAAGAAGAATTTTTTCATACATTTAATGTTTTATACGATTATCATAAGCAAATAATCCTTTCTTCAGATAGACCTCCAAAAGAAATTCCTAAATTAGAAGAAAGATTAGTATCTAGATTTAATTGGGGATTAGTTGTAGATGTTCAGCCTCCTGATTTTGAAACTAGGGTAGCAATTTTACAAAAAAAGTTAGAAACTGATCCTATTCAGATAAATCCTGATATTATTACTTTCATTGCTAAAAATATATCTTCTAATATACGAGAATTAGAAGGTGCTTTAGTAAGAATTATTGCTTATTCTTTAATTGAAGAAAAACCCATAACTTTAGATTTAGCAAAAGATATTTTAAAAGATACGGTTAAAGAAATTTATAGAAGGGTGACTCCGGAAAGTATTTTACAAAAAGTCGGAATCTATTTCAACATTCATAAAGAAGAATTAAAAAAATCTAAACGTAATAAAAATTTAGTTAGACCCAGACAAATAGCCATGTATTTAATCCGTGAATTAACTGAACTTTCTTTACCTGAGATAGGAAGTTTTTTTGGATCAAAGCATCATACAACCATACTTTATGCGCATAGAAAAGTAAAAACCGATTTAACTAAAAATGTAAAATTAAAAATGGATGTTGACAGTATTACACAGGATATTAAGAATATATGAAGAACTTTTCTAAATTAAAAGATTGTTTTTGTTCTTATTTTTGGTACAATATTTTTTCTTAGACAGAATTCACAGGACCTATTACTACTATTACTATTTATGAAATTTAAAATTGAAAAAGAAATACTGATTGATAAACTAACTAAAGGTTTAGGACCAACAACAACTAAACAAAATTTTCCTATACTTAACAGTATATTACTAAACCTTAACAATAAAAAATTAAAATATGTAACTACTGATCTTGATACTACTATTATTTCTTTTGATGAAATTGATAGTACTGATACCGGACAAGTAGCGGTTCCCATGAAAAGATTTATATCTATTATAAGAGAATTACCACAACAAGATATAATTCTTGAAAAAGTTAAAAATAACCTTTTAATAAAGTGTGAAAAGATTGAGTTTAAACTGAACACTTTAAATTGTGATGAATTCCCTCAAATTCAGGAAGAAAAAACTATATCTTTAGTTAAACTAGATCCACAAAAACTAGAAGAAATGATAAGGTTAACATCTTTTTGTGTAGGCTATGAAGATGTAAATTATGTTTTAAATGGGATATTGTTTGAAATAGAAAAAGATAAAATAAATTTAGTTGCTACAGACGGAAAAAGATTATCGTTTATTCAAAAAAATCTTCCGGAAACACAACCCGAAATAGAAACCAAAATTTCTTTTATTCTTCCGATAAAAGCTGTTAACGAACTATATAAATTAATTAAAGAAAGAGAAAATGAAATCTTTTTGTTTGTAGAAAAAAATAAAGTAGGATTTGATTTTAAAGATACACAGTTTATAGCTCGGCCAATAGAAGGAGAATTTCCAAATTATTCTCAGTATATACCCGGAAAAGGAAAAGATAGATTAGAAATAAACCGTAAAGAATTACTATTTGCCTTACGAAGAGCTAATCTATTATCAACAACTGAACATCAAGGGGTAAAAATAGAACTTAGAAAAGACAGTTTTATTGTCTACAAAAATACCCCGCAATTAGGAGAAGTTAAAGAATCTGTAAATTGTAAATATAATGGGGGCTCTTTAGAGATAGGGTTCAATCCAAATTATTTAATCGATGTGCTAAAAAATTTAGAAGATAATATTGTGTTTATAGATTTTTTTTCCGCGGATAAACCCACCGTAATTAGAAAAGAAGGGTATATTTATTTACTGCTTCCAATGAAGATATAAATTTATGGCCGTACATATAAAAATGCTTTTAGATGAATATCTAAATAAAGCAAAAAATGAGTTAATTACTATTAGTAGAATAGAAAGTGTTATAGATAAAATATTAAATAATGAAACCATAAAACATATTAAAATAAAGAAAATAGAAAAAGGAGATATTTTCTTTATTTCAGATTCATCGACTTTTATATATACTTTTAATTTAGAGAAAAAAAAATTATTAGAGGAAATATCTAAAAAGATACCTGAGATTAAAAATATTAAAATAGAAATAGGATAAAAAATGAAAGAAACATATGATGCAAAAACAATCCAAGTATTAGGTGGAATAGAAGCGGTAAGAAAAAGGCCGGCTATGTATATAGGCGATACAACCTCAAGAGGATTACATCATTTAGTTTATGAAGTGGTAGATAATTCTATAGATGAGGCATCAGCAGGGCATTGTAATAAAATAAAAGTTTCTATTAATGCTGATGGAAGTATTTCAGTAGAAGATAATGGAAGAGGTATACCGGTGGATATTCATGAAAAACTTAAGAAACCGGCATTAGAGGTTGTTCTTACTACATTGCATGCCGGTGGCAAGTTTGATCATCAAGCTTATAAAGTTAGTGGAGGTTTACATGGAGTAGGTGTTAGTTGTGTTAATGCTTTGAGTGAATGGCTTGAGGTGGAAGTTAAAAGAGATGCACAGATTTATCATCAAAGTTTTGAAAGAGGTGTGACGAAAACTAAGTTAAAAATAATAGGAAAAGCTAAAAGCACCGGAACAAAGATTACTTTTAAACCGGATGAAGAAATTTTTTCAGTTACAGATATTTCTTTTGATACTCTTTCTCAGCGTTTAAGAGAGTTAGCTTTTTTAAATAAAGATATTGAAATAATTCTTGTTGATGAAGAAAAACAAAAAGATGTAAATTTTAAGTTTAAAGGAGGTCTGGTTTCTTTCGTAGAATATCTTAATAGAAATAAAGATGCATTACATAAAAAAATAATTTATTTTAATAAAGAAAAAAATAATATGATTGTAGAAGGTGCTTTACAGTATAATGATGGTTATAAAGAAAACATTTATTCTTTTGCCAACAATATAAATACGATTGAAGGCGGCACACACCTTAGTGGTTTTAAAACAGCGCTTACCAGGGCTTTAAATCAATATGCTAGAAATAAAAAACTTTTAAAAAATGAAAATAATTTTTCTGGAGATGATGCTAGGGAAGGCATTTGTTGTGTTATTAGTATAAAATTACCAGATCCTCAATTTGAAGGACAAACAAAAACAAAACTTGGTAATTCTGATGTGGATGGGTTAGTTAGTTCAGTTGCTTTTGAAGCATTAAGTGCTTTTTTTGAAGAAAATCCGTCATTAGCCAATAAAATTGTCCAAAAAGCAGTTTTATCAGCTAGAGCTAGAGATGCCGCTCGTAAGGCAAGGGATTTAACTAGAAGAAAAGGTGCATTGGATAGTGCAAGTTTACCGGGAAAACTCGCAGATTGTTCAGAAAAAAATGCTGAATTTTGTGAAGTTTATATTGTAGAAGGAGAATCTGCCGGTGGGTCGGCAAAACAAGCCCGAGATAGAAAATTTCAGGCAATTTTGCCTATAAAAGGTAAAATACTAAATGTAGAAAAAGCCAGATTAGATAGAGTTTTAAGTAGTCAAGAAGTTAGGGTAATTATTTCAGCTTTAGGAACCGGAGTTGGTGCAGAGTTTGATATTTCGAAATTAAGATATAATAAAGTAATTATTATGGCTGATGCTGATGTGGATGGTTCACATATAAGAACTCTTATTTTAACACTTTTTTATAGACATATGACTCAATTAATAGAACAAGGAAATATCTATATTGCGCAACCGCCATTATATAGAATTAAGAAAAAGGCTTGGGAAGAATATGTTCATAATGAAAAAGAAATGAACAATATTATTTTATCGTTAGGAACAAAATCTGCTAAATTAGCAACAATAGGATCGCAAAAAAGAGAGTTTACTAATAGTGAATTAGAAAAAATCACACATCAATTAATAATATTGGAACATTTGGAATTATCTTTGGAACGAAAAGGAATTCCTTTTTTACCATATATAGAAAAAATTGATGAAAAAAATAATATATATCCAGCACATAAAATTGCCATTAATCAAAAACCAGTTTTTGTTTTACAAGAAGAAGAATTAGCCATTTATGGGGAATTAGAAGAATTAGGGCATATTGAAATCCATGAATCGCATCAAATACGTAAGATTAACGAAGGGTTATTAAAAATAGGAATTTCTTTAAAGAATTACCTAAATCAGGAAAAAGATTTGTTTTTGTTAACAAACGAAGATACAAATGAAGAAATTAAATGTAATAACTTAAGAAGTGTATTAAAAGAAGTAAGAAATGTAGCCACTAAAGGAATGAATATTCAAAGATATAAGGGGTTAGGAGAAATGAATCCTCAGCAATTGTGGGAAAGCACGATGGATCCGGCAAAAAGAACTTTAGTTAAAGTAACTTTAGAGGATACGGTTGAAGCGGATAGGATTTTTACTATTTTAATGGGAGATAAAGCCCAGCCTAGGCGGGAATTTATTCAAAAGCATGCGCATGAAGTAAAAGATTTAGATGTGTAATTATATTTTTAGAATAAACAAATTAATAAAAAAATGATAGAGGAAAATAAAGAAAAAATAGTTTTAAAATATTTGGAAGAAGAAATGAAAGTTTCTTATCTTTCTTATGCGATGAGTGTAATTGTTGGGAGAGCTTTGCCGGATATTAGGGATGGGCTTAAACCTGTTCAAAGAAGAATTCTATATGCTATGCATGAATTACATCTTCGGTATAATGTTCCTCACAAAAAATGTGCCAGAATCGTCGGAGAAACTTTAGGTAAATATCATCCCCATGGGGATAGCGCGGTTTATGAAGCGTTAGTCAGAATGGCTCAAGATTTTTCTTTAAGATATCCTTTAATAAATGGGCAAGGTAATTTTGGTTCTATAGATGGTGATCCGCCGGCTGCTATGAGATATTCAGAAGCCAGAATGTCCAGGGTATCTAATTATATATTACATGATATTGAGAAAGATACTGTAAAGTTTTTTCCTAATTTTGATAATTCTTTAACTGAACCGGAAGTTTTACCTTCCGTATTGCCTAATATGCTGCTTAATGGAGCAAGCGGTATCGCAGTAGGTATGGCAACCAATATGCCATCACATAACTTAGGGGAAGTTTGTGATGCTTTAACTCATTTAATAGATAATCCAAAGGCAACCGTAAAAGACCTGCATAAATTTATAAAAGGGCCTGATTTTCCGACTGGAGGTATTATTTGCGGAAGATCGGAAATTTATAATATGTATAAAGATGGCCGGGGAAAAATAAAAGTAAGGGCAAGAGCTACTATTGAACATCAAAAAAATAAAGATCAAATTATTATTACGGAGATTCCGTATCAATTAAATAAAACTACATTAATTGAGCAAATAGCCAGATTAATCAATGAAAAAAGAGTAGAAGGTGTTTCAGATTTAAGAGATGAATCGGATAAAGATGGGATAAGAATAGTTATTGAACTTAAGCGTGATTCGCATGCCGAAATTGTATTAAACCGATTATATAAACATACCAGTATGGAGACTACCTTCGGAGCTATTATGCTTGCTTTGGTTAATCGGAAACCTATAATTTTAAATCTTAAAGAAATATGTTATCAGCATATTAATTTTAGAAAAGAAGTTATAGTTAGAAGAACAAAATTTGAATTAAATAAGGCTGAAAGCCGAGCTCATATTTTGGAAGGATTAAAGATTGCTTTAGATTTTTTAGATCAAGTTATAGAAATAATAAAAAAATCTAAAATACCTCAAGAGGCAAAACTTTCGCTTATTAAAAAATTCAAACTTTCAGAAATTCAGGCTCAGGCTATTTTAGAAATGCAGTTGCAAAGATTATGTGCTTTAGAGAGAAATAAAATAGATGCAGAATATTTAGAATTGCTGAAAAAAATAGAATATTTTAATTCAATACTTATATCTGAAAAGAAACAAGAATCTTTAATTAAAGAGGAATTAATAGATATAAAGGCAAAATTTGCCGATCCTAGACGAACAGATATAGTTTCACAGAGTGAAGATATAGAAATTGAAGATTTAATTATAGAAGAGGATATGGTTATAAGTATAACTGGGACAGGGTATCTAAAAAGAATACCCATAAGTACATATAGACAGCAAAAAAGAGGAGGTAGAGGCGTTGCTGCCATGGGAACCTCAGATACTGATTTTGTGGAAACTCTTTTTGTGGCTTCCAGTAAAGATACTGTATTATTTTTTACAGATCTGGGAAGAGTATATCCTTTAAAGACTTATGAAGTTCCTTTAGGGTCGAGAACTTCAAAAGGCAGAGCTTTAGTTAATGTTTTGCAGATAACAGGACAAGAAAAGATAACAACAGTTTTGTCTGTAAAAAGTTTTGATCCCGATAAATTTATTTTTATGGCTACCCAGACCGGTATAGTTAAAAGAACCTCTTTAGGGTTGTTTTCAAATATTAGGAAAAGTGGTATATTTGCGATAAATATAGAAAAAGGAAATAAATTAGTTGGTGCTGGTGTTTGTTCTGAAGAAGATGAAGTTATTTTAGGAACAAAAAATGGTCTTTCCATAAGATTTAAAATGAAAGATATAAGGCCTACAGGGAGACAATCTCAAGGGGTTAGAGGGATAAGGTTGTCTAAAGAGGATATTACTTTAGGAATGACTTTGATAAAAACGTCTCTTAAAAAAGAAGATTTTTGTCTTTATACTGCTACAGAAAATGGATTTGCTAAAAGAACAGATATTGATAAATATAGGGTTCAGGCTAGAGGCGGGAAAGGAATAATTAATATAAAAACTACTCCTAAGGTTGGGGAAGTAAAAGGACTTATCTTAGTTAAAAATGATGATGAAGTAATGTGTATTACACAAAAGGGTATACTTATTCGTAGTAAAATTAAGGATGTAAGAGCTTCCGGGCGTTCAACTCAGGGGGTAAAGGTTATAAATTTGGATAAAGGAGATAAATTATCCAGTATAGCGCATATTATACCGGAAGAATAGGTGAATATTTATAAATAAGTTAATTGACAAATCTTTTTTAAGACTTACAATTTAATAAAGAAAAAGTTGACCCCATCGTCTAGCCCGGTCTAGGACATCGCCCTTTCACGGCGACGACGCCGGTTCAAATCCGGCTGGGGTCGTTTTTAATTTAAGTATAGATCAAATATTGTGTGATACGGCTAGGTATCTCACAATATTAAACATATTTTAAATTAGTAAAAAATATTTAATTATATAAGAATTTTGAAATATATTTATAAACTTTGTATAATTTTGTATAAACAAGGACAATTTATTCTTTTTTAAAAAAGAAAGCCTCTAGGAACCCACTCAAAGATTTATTAAATTTAAGGAAAATAATATGAATGAACAACAACAATTAGTAAATATACCGTTAGGAGTAATTATATTAGGACGAATTAATTGTTTTTTTTTGGGAATTGTTTTTTTTGGGATGTTTTTATCTTTTTATACTAAAATTACTCCAGAGAAATTTGACATAATAGTTCAAACTTTAAAAAATAAAGGATTTTATCAGGAAGTAACTATGGAGCAGTTTAGATTAGCGATTAAATTATATATGTTTAGTTCTTGTATATTTTTTATAAGTGGATTAGGTTTAGTGTTAAAAAAAGAGTGGGGAAGAATATTAACTTTGATTTTTAGTTTTGTTATTGTGATATTTACTTTATTGTCAGTTCTATCTCAACCGGCAATAATTATTCAGGCAATGATTTTTATTATTTATCCGGGGATATTAATTTTTTATTTTACAAATAAAAATGTAGAAAAATTTTTTAAAATTTCGCAAAAATAGGGAAGATAGTCTAAAAAGTTATTAATAAAGATATATTTATTTAAAATATATAAATTGTAATAATAAGTGCGAAAAATAGAGGGCAAAAGTTTTTAATCAGTAGTATTCACTAAAGGGTAAAAAATGAAATGGTATAAAAAATTTAAATGGTTTTATCCGGGAATAAGAATTAAACGCTGGATATCTCTCAGCGCGTTAGGTGTTATTGTGGTTATTTTTGGGGCAGCCAGGTTTATAATTGATAAACTATTATTTATAAGAGTGTTGGATGCTTTAATCTTATTCGCGGGAATACTTATAATTATTTCTGGAGTAAGAAGCATGATTCAATCTTTCTTAGGTATTTTTTTGCCGCATTTTGAAGAAGATTTAGTTGATATTGTATATAAGAAACGGTATTTAGAAAGAGGTCCCAAGATAGTAGCTTTAGGTGGGGGGCATGGTCTTTCTAATTTACTTATGGGTTTAAAGGAATATACAACAAACTTAATCGCGGTTGTTACAGTCGCGGACAGCGGAGGTTCAACTGGAAGATTAAGAGAAGATTTTGATGTTCCCGCTCCGGGAGATATTAGAAATTGTATAGTTGCTTTAGCAGATGCCCCTTCTTTTATGGGAGAATTATTTCAGTTTAGGTTTAAGCAGGATTCCGAACTCAATGGACATAATTTTGGTAATATATTTATTACAGCGATGACACAATTAACCGGAGATTTTAAACGCGCGGTTGAGGAATCCAGTAAAGTTTTAGCTATTAGAGGAAAAGTTTTGCCATCAACTTTAAATAAGGTGAGTTTAGTTGCCGAGTACGAAGATGGAACAGTTATAGAAGGAGAAGCTAAGATACCGAAAAAAAAAGCCATTATAAAAAAGGTATATTTAAAAACAAATCATTCGGAAGGTGATAAAAAAATTCTTCCTACACCGGAAGTAATTGAAGAAATAAAGAATGCGGAAATAATTGTTATTGGCCCAGGAAGTTTATATACAAGCATTTTACCCAATCTTGTTATTAAAGAAATATCTGACGCGATAGCAAAATCAACTGCTATTAAAATATTTGTATGTAATGTTATGACTCAGCATGGAGAAACCGATAATTATAGTGTTGCTAGCCACTTAAAAGCCCTTATTGAACATACTAACCCCAAAATAGTAGAATATTGCGTAATAAATACAAAAATCCCTGAAGAAATAATGCTTAATAAGTATAAAAAAGAAAAGGCTTATCCTATTCAAGGACAGGCTTTAGAAATTAAGCGAATGGGTTATAAAATTATTCAGGGTAATGTAATACATTCTACAGATTGTGTAAGACATGATCCCAAAAAACTCGCAAAAAGTATTTTAAATACATTTAGAAGAGAGCAGTTGCGAAAAGAATTTTAATTTAATTTTTTTAGAGAACGCAAAACTACCTAACAGAAATCTATGTTATTTATAGTAGCTACACCAATTGGGAATATGGAAGATATTTCTTTAAGAGCTTTACGGATATTAAAAGAAGTAGATTTTATTTTAGCTGAAGATACTCGTAAAACCGGGATGCTGTTAAAGCGGTTAGACATAAAGAAAAAAATGGTAAGTTTTTTTGATCACAATGAAGGGAAAAGAATAGCCTGGGTAATCGAAGAATTGAAAAGAGGTAAAACTATAGCTCTTGTTTCTAGTGCAGGCACACCTACTATTGCTGATCCAGGATTTAAATTAGTTAGAGAATGCCGAAGAGAGAATGTTGAGGTTACTTCTATTCCTGGTCCTTCAAGCGTAATTAATGCTTTAGTCTTAACATCTGTCCCTCACGATAAATTTTTATTCTTAGGATATTTAAGTCGTAAAAAAAGTGATAGAATTAAATGTTTTCAGAAGCTAAAAGAAATTAATATTACAGGTGTTTTTTTAGAATCACCATACAGGGTTTTAAGGTCATTAAATGATTTAAAAGAAGTTCTAGGTGATAGAAAAATAGCTGTTATTCGTGAGATGACAAAAAAATTTGAAGAGGTTTTAGAAGTTTCCTTGGGAGAAGCGATAAGCAACTTGAATAAAAAGCTTCTAAAGGGAGAAATTATTGTGGTTGTGGAGAGGCTTTCTTAACTAGGGTTATGATATAAGGAAAAGGGTAATCCTATAGTATCGCGAGGAATTGACAACATTTGGCTGCTATGTTATAAAAGAATAAGGTGGATTGAATGGCAAAAAAAAAGATTACCCCGGAAGAACAGCTGTTAGAATTAGTATC
>JAGLSE010000003.1 GCA_023135905.1 Candidatus Omnitrophota bacterium | reverse complement strand
TTTTTAAAAAGAAACATTTTATCTCCCTGTCCTTTCCTCAATCAGTCGGCAGGAATTAATTAAACAGCATATCTAAAAGCGCTCTGAAATATTTTCTAAAATTTAATATTAAACCACCTTCACTTATTTTTTTTAAAATAATTGAAGGCCGTAAATAAAATATTAAAAACATCTTTTTAACATACTTCTCCATTTCAATAGGAGTAAATGGAGTATCTAATAAAGGTAACTTTTTGACATTACCCCTATCTAAAACATAATTACGCCAATAATCTTCCTGCCCTGTTTTATTGCGATACTCTTGATAAAATTTTGTCCCGGGGAAAAGGGTAAAGCGAGTTACTTGTATTTCATCGAAAGGCAAAGAAAGTGCGAACTTAATAGTTTTTTTTATAGTGTCTTTAGTTTCACCGGGACAGCCCAGCATAAAAAAACCAAAAACAGAAATTCCATATTTATGCGTTAATTTAACAACTTCCTCTATTTTTGAGATTTTTTCTTTTTTATTCAAACGATCAAGAATTTTCTGTTCTCCGCTTTCAATGCCATACATCACCCTATATAAACCGGCACCCTTCATTATTTCTAACAATTCATTATCTATTAAGTCCGCTCTAGTTCTAATTGTCCAAATAATCTTTAGTTTTCTTTCCCCAATACCTCGACAAATATCTAAGGTCCTTTTTTTATCTAAAGTAAAACTTTGATCATAAAAATCGATCTCGCGAATATTATATTTATGGTAACACTCCTCAATCTCATCTACAACATTGTCAGCACTTCTCATAACACATCTGGACAAAGTTGAAGCGCAATATTTACATTTAAACGGACAACCTATTCCGGTTAACATAACTGTAAAATTTTTCTTTTTACAAATAAAATTTCCATATAAATCATTTTTCAATAAATCCCTGGCCGGAAAAGGCATAATATTAAGATTTACTGAAGATCCTTGTTTAAGGGGATTAATGTATACTATATCTCCCTTTCTATAACACAGACCGTCTATTTTTTTATATACCTCTATATTCCCGAAATTAACAAAAAAGTCCCTAAGAGATTCTTGTCCATATCCTACTATCGCATAGTCAATTTCTGAATGTTTCATTGTTTCAACGGGATAAAGACTCATATGAAACCCTCCTACCAAAACTGGAATATTTACCCGTTTTTTTATAGCTTTTATCCATTCAAGAACTCCTTGAAAAAGATAGGTAGTTATCGTATACCCCAAGATGTCAGGCTGATATTCTTTAATATTAGAAATTACTTCTTCAAAAGATAATTTTTCTACTTGTAAATCGATCAATTTCACCTCGTGACCCAAATCACGGACCATTGCAGCAACATAACATAAATTCAAAGGCGGTATTGCTCCCATATTTTTTTCCTGGGCCTTTAAACAATTCCAATGAATTTCCGGTAAAAAATTATTATATAATAGAAGTATTCTCATATCTTTTTTTATTATAAATTGTCCGATGCCTAATTCTAAAAAGCTAAAATGTTATTTTGCTACTTAATATTCAATTTTAATAATTTATTATTAAACTATTAAATTGAAAGACGCCTCTATTTATTATCTTAAAAAAATATGTGTGCTCAGTTGATTCTTTTATATACTAATGCCTTTGTGGATTCTCCAGGCAATACAAATTCACCAATCAAAATGTATTTTTTATTCACTCTATCGATATTATCCCGAATAAAAGCTAATGTATCTTTTAATATTTTATCTTCTTGGCCATGGATGAAATCTTCCGCGGTTTCCATCAAAAGGTAATCATAATTATTCCCAAAAATATGTTTTTCCGGATCCTTCGGCTCAGGACCTATTGGAAAAATTATTGAAATCAAGTTTACTGGTTTTCCTTCTAAATTATTGTAATATTCAAGTTGAAAAAATCTAAAGACTAAACTATTTGCTAATAACAAAACTCTAGGTTTATTATTACTATCGTTGCTACTAGTTGAACCAATTAAATAATCATTCTTAATGAATTGGAGTATACCTTTAATTTTAGAATCCCATTCTTCAATATTAATAGAATATGGTCTTTTAATAGGGTCTTCATAAGTAAACCTATAAATAAATTTATCTATCGGACTCATTGTATCGGCCGCAAAACAACCGTTTGTTCGACAAAAAATTTTTAATATAGGTGATATATAAATAGGTATTATATGCATAAAAATTATAATTATAAAAAAACCCTTCTTGAAATATTTATTTATTATTAAATTGTAACCTCCAGCTATAACTACGCTAATAAATGGCAACAAAGGCAACATATGTGAGTATTCTTTTAATCCTAAAAACGTAAAAAATAAAAATGGTATCATAAAATAAAAATAAATAATTAAAATATTCTTAGAATGATTAATTATATTTTTTTTCCTTATGCAAATAAACATATTACATAGTCCTATCCCAATAAACAAAAAAGAATAAACTCGATACAACATTCCATCAAATAAGCCTTTTGAGTAAAAAAATAAATTTTTTATTGTAAAAATAAAATCTCCGGACGGAAGATTATTAATTCTATTCTTCATAATATTAAAAAAGCTTCTCCAATTCACAACATACCAGAACAATCCAATAATAAAAAAAAGGGTCAGACTTATTGTTATATTAAAAAATAAACCCTTAGATTCCTTCTTTAAAAAAAATCTTTTATAAATAACATCTGCTAATGTTTTAAAAATCGGTACAGCTACAAAAATAAGTCCTTGATATTTAATCATAAATAACAAACCTAAAGATGCCCCAAACAAAATAGAAAATTTTCCATTAGCAAAATTATCTGAATAGAACAAAAAATATAAGGTTAAAGCAACTATACACATTATATGGAATTCTCGATAACCCAAATTATTAAATATTAAAACTCCGGGTAAGGTAGTAAAAATCAAAACTGCCAATACTCCCGTATTTCTATTGAAAAAATATTTACCTATTCCATATACCCCTATAATACCTGCTCCCAAGTATAGCGAATTAACAATTAACTCCATTTCCGTAGAAAACCCAAACAATTTATAATAAAGAAAATAAGTAATATCCACAAAAGGTGGCCCCGAATCCACTACTTTAAAAACTTCTTTTATAAACTCCCAGAGTCCTATTTGCGAATTAATCATAAAAAGCTCCATTCCCCTTAATATAAATCGAATGCCATCCCCCAAAGGGGGAAGCCTATCTAACCTAAGAAATATTAATTGGGATATGGCTGTCAAAAACCATAAAAAAAATATAAAAATAAAATGAGTTTTTCTTTTAAGAACAGTAATTATCTTGCCTAAATTTTTAGTTAACATCCCAAACAAATTATATATCATTTTAAATCCTTAAATTAAACCATAAATATTCATCAACTTAACTGTCCTTTAGAATATTTTACCTGTTAAAATAAAATCTACCGATTATTCTACCCCTTATACTCCTTTCAATAAAATCGTGTTTATTTATTTAATTAAAATGATAAATCATCCTAGAGATCCAATATTTTTTTTATATCAAGGAATACCTTCTAAAATTGAGTATCAACTTATTTAAATTAATATATTAATTTACAATCTAAATATAACCACTATCTATTAAACAATCATATTCAAACAGCTTATAAAATTTAAAAATATAATTGTTAGGGGGGGGAATTGACCACATATTACTCTACCTATTCAAACCCATAGAGCAGTCTGTATTTACTTAAAATATAAACCTCAAATTGCAAAATGCTATTTCACGAAACTCATTACCAATTAAGTCTTTTATATGAATATTTATTTAAAATCTGCAAACTAAAAGTTATCAATTTTCCTTGCCCTGTTTTTAAAAAATTTTTTATTCTACAACCTCTTCTTCAGGTAAAACTATTATATTAAAAGCTATTTTAATACCTTTACTTACTGTATAAGTAATTTCCACCATATCTTCAGGTTTTAGTATTGCTATTGTTTTAGGTTTTTCATCTCCTTTATAAAAAGTACATTGAGGGTCTATGGTTAAATCTTCTTCAACTGCTTTTCCCCTCTTATATTTCAGCTGAGTGACGACTCTCATTGTATGTGGGTTATCTTTCAATCTTACTTCAAGAACCTCCGCACCCAAAATTTTAAAATCTAATTCTTGACTAAATACTCTTAAACTAAAACCCAAACATAAAATTATCATCAAACCGCTAAACATCCATCTTTTCATTCTTAACCTCCTTTTTTATTTCTTTTCTCTCTAACTAAAAAACTCTCCATCACCTTACTTCTTACACCTCCTCTTATAATTTTTCATAATATCCAATTAGATACGTAATTAAAAATATCTACAATTTTTCAATTTTGTTTTCTTTATACAAGATACACCCGGCATATAACTTAAGAAATTATTCCTTTCATCTAATTTCTTCTTTTGATAATTCATATTATACAAACTTTTTCTTTAATTTAACACTCTTAAACGCCTCACTTCATATAACTTTCTAATATAATTCATTCCTAGTACAACTAATTATCCTAAGACAAAAAAAATTATTTAGGCATAACAATAACATTCATCGCTATTTTTATACCTTCATGGATAAAATATGTTATTTTAATGTTATCGCCCCGAGCAATGATATCAATATCCTTAAGGTTTTTATCTGATTTATAAAAAGTGCACCGAGGATCCACAGTAACCGCATCATTTTTCCTAGATAAAAAAGATTTGGTTTCAATTTCTATTGTATAAGGAGCATCCTCATGTTCACTAACTGAATTCACTTTTCCGGTCATAGACTTAAAATCATCTTGTGCACTCATTGGATACCCTCCTTTAATTATAATTTAACTTTATTTTTTTTAAGACCTCGTTCATAAGCTTTAAATATACTATTAGCTGTCGCTTCCCAATTATATTTTCGAGAAATCCTTTCTTTGCCCCATTCGCTTAAATTTTCCCTTAATGTATCATTTTTCAACAAATTCATTATACCATGCGCCAATAATTTTGAACTGCCCGGTTCTACAAGAACTCCAACCCCCCCCACCATATTTCTAACCTCTCCGACATTGCTGGCAACAATGGGCTTACCGCAAGCTAAATACTCCACAATCTTTAGAGGGCTCTTACATCGGGTTATCTCATTGTCCTCAAAACAAGCGGCACATACATCCGCTGCTAAAATATATTCCGATACAATCTTATGCTTAACCGCCCCGGGAAAAATACAACGGCTTTCAATATTAAGCTTTACAGCTAACCGTTTTAACTCACTAAGCCTATAGCCGTCACCTAATATCATAAAGGTCGCGTCAAATCCGCTCTCAACAACTATATGCGCGGCTTTAACGAATAACTCGGCATATTGGCCTCCATGAAGCTGGCCTACGTACAACACAAGTTTATTAAAAACACCATATTTCTCCCTAATCTTTTCATTATTATGACTGTTATTTTCACTTTTTCTTACATCTGCCCCCACTGGCGCGAAAAAAATATTTTCGGGGTTTACTCCCCTTTTCACACAAAGATCATTGATATAACTACTTGACACAGACACTGTATCCACTACTTGAGGGATTAATTTTTCAAACATATTAATAAATTCTCCAACAAATTTCTGATGAGGATTTGAATAATAAAATATTTTTGTCTCCCAATCATCCCAATCATAGTGAATAGGTTTATCACAAATAAATGCCGCAATTAATGCCGGGAGAGACGCAGTGTAATGACACTTTTGAAAATGAATAATATCGCATTCCTGAGCCAACTTAACTATATTTATAATATTACGAAAAAACACAAAACTACTAACAATTCTATTCATAGAAAATATTTCGATATTATTCTCCACATCTCTTTTGTATGCGTTTTTTTTATCCTCAGGGAAATAAACTAATTTAACCGAATGCCCTTTTTTTATAAACTCAGCGGCAATTCTTTTTATACGTATAGTCCACGGCTCAGATTGAGAATAAATATCGTGAGGATGTATCATCAATATATTCATATTAAGCTCCGGGGAAAAAAGTTGTATTCCTAATTTTTTTTAATATAAAAAAAATTATATCCATGACTAATGCTATAATAAATAAAAAAAATATAAGAAAAAACTTTTTCTTTTTTCGCATTTCGCTTGCCTTATTTAAAATACATACTTAAAATCATAAAAAGTATCTTGCAACCTTATCAACATATTCATTTACAGAAATATTATCACATATGCGTTTACAGCCAACATTATCACCATTACCATTACCTATAAACTTAAAATACTCCTCATTCTTAGGGATACACAAAGATTCCCTTCGAAATTTTTGCTGCAATAAATTATTCCATACTGAAAAAATGCCCTCGTTGTATAAATTCCCTATTGGAATACGGTGAGACTTTAGACATGAATTGAAATCCCCATTAGCCCTTAATCTTAAAAAAAGCCAGCCGGAATAACAAAGTGTTCCTTTGACATAACTATCATATTCGCCATAGCAAGCACTTGGATTTGAAATTCTTTTCAAAAATCTTTCTTTATTAACTATTTTAATCTTATACCTCTTTTTTTTTATATTTTTAACTAATCCAATAAAATTCGCCCTCAATAAACTAAGTTGATATTTATTCAATAAAAATGAATCGGTTTCACCGGGGATGACATCACAGACTCCAAATTCTATATTAATACATCCGATTTCTGCGATAAAATCTAATAAATCTTGCAAATTCAAATAATTGATTTTATTAACGATAGCCACTGTCTTTACATAAAGACTTCGAGGTTTAACCTGATTCAAAAATTTAATATTATCTCTAAGCTTATAAAATACGTCTTCTTCTCTGCCATGAAGTTTTGAATACAATTCAAATGTTCCACCCCAAAGGCTAATTGTCAAAGAAGATAATTTATTGAAACTCAAAAGTTCACGGATCTCTTCTTTCCCTAATAAAGTAAAATTCGTGTTTATATGAAAATTTAACCCCTGTAGCTGGGTCCATTCTAATACTTTCCAAATATTAGGGTAACAAAAAGGTTCCCCCCCTCCAGAAAAGATTACTTCCCTAGCCCCTAGTTTAGCAATATCTCTTATAAAATCTTTAACCTTGTAAAAATCAAGACTGCAAAAATCGGTCTCTCTCTCTTTTTCTTTAATAAGGGAGTGTTCCCAACATACAAGACAATGACTATTGCATTTATCAGTCAAATCTATTTGAACTACATCCGGACCTTTATAGGCATAATGTTTTGAAACAATGCCCTTTAAATTTAAATATCTTCTTTTATTCTCCTTTAAGAATGCTTTTCTAATAACTTTAAAAATCATATATCAAATAATTTTTTTAAGAAAAAATTTACTAAGCTTAAATAGCTTAGGATGTTCCTTTCTTAACAAATTAATTTTATTCTGCATAGGAATATTTTGCCAAAGATTATCGCAATTATAGCAACCTGTCTTTGAGACTGCCTTATTCCCCATCCTGGAAAAATAACCATGACTTTTAGGATAATTAATGCCTTTGTGTCTAAAATTATTATAAGTATCTGAATTCCAAATATCTTTAAACCTATTTTTATTTATATTGCCCATAGGCATTCTGTGCCCCTTACAGCAGGGGACTACATTACCTGTAGTCATTATTCTCGCGAATAGCCAGCCGACATAACAAGGTATTTCCTCAATAATATCTTCATCATAGGCTCCACTCTTGGTATTTAATCTTTCAGTTCGACTTATAAATCCATCAAAATCACTGAGAACAACTCTTCTCTTATCTTCCGCGGTATATTGAAAAGATGTTGAATCGTAACGTTTTCTAATCTCATATAATAAATCAAGCAGTTCTCCTTTTTCATTATCACTCAATAATAAAGCTTCTGTTTTACTTTTAACAGGGTCGACAGGAACAAATTGTATATCATGAGTACCTGTATCTAACGCGAATTGTATCATCTCGGAGATATCTCTATAGTTTAATTTTAAAATAACATTATGTATTGTTATCCTGGGATGGTTGACTTGAAGTTTCTTTTTTAGTTGATGAAGAAATATTAAAACCTCCTTTATTCTATCAAAAGTCGCCTCAGTTTGATTCGGATGAACTGAGGAATAAACCTCAGGAGTTCCCGCCCAAACACTTACCGTTAAGGAATCAACCCCTAACGCTATTAATCTCTCAGCTATCAGTTCATCAACAAGACTAAAATTAGTATTTATATCTATCTGAACTTTTTTATCATTGTTTTTAATATATTCCACAATCTCCAATATGTCAGGGTGCATAAAAGGTTCTCCACCTCCAACCAATTTCACCTGTTTTAATCCTCCCATTTCAAACAAATCATCAAAAACACTTTTTAATAAGGGTAAAGGAAGAGTCAATTTCCTTTCCCAAGCCGGCATAGCTTTATCCCTTAACAAAGGAGATCTGCACCAACAAGCAATACAATCAAAATTACACATATTTGTTAAATCTAAATGCAAAACTTCCGGGGAAACAAAAGCCTTGGATGAATGTAAAACCCCCATCATCAGTAACAACTGGTTTTTATCTTTAATTATTTTATTTAACTTTCCCATATCCTCTCAATATATCTATATACTTTTTATTCATATCTAAGCTTATTTGAAGATTGTCGCAACTTTGTAAACAGCCAAAGGTTAAATTTGGGTCATTCCCGATATCTTTTAAATATATATCATTTAAATTTAAATTAAATGATTTTCTTCTAAACTCCTGTTCTTCCGGACTATTCCATATTTCCTCAAATGAGTTTTTATAAATATTACCTATTGATATCCGGTGTGCTTTTAAACAAGGATTCACTTCTCCATCAGCCGTTATCCTGGCAAAAGCCCAACCCACATAACAGGGTTGATTAATCACAGTTTTTGATTCATATTTACCTTCTAAAGCCAAAGAAGAGTTGATCCTTTTTAAAAAATTTTCAGACTGTTCAATATTAATCTTAACTGACTGAGATTTATTGCACTTTCTCAACCGTCCAATATTGTTTTTCACATCATTAGTGACCGAATTTATTTGTTCGGCGTCTAACAGTAAAGAATCGGTCTTACCAGCAACAACATCTATCGGTGTAAATTCCATAGTATCGCTTTTTACATATATGGCTAAATCAACCATTTCATTAATATCTTTATAATTCTTATTAAAAATAACATAATAAAGGTTAATATGGGGTAACGGATTATAAAGATGCTGTCTCCTATTTTTTTTTAAGACTGCGATGTATTTTAAAACTTTTTTTATTTTACAAAACATTTCCTCTGACTTATTCGGATGAACTAAAGAATAGGTCTTTGAATTTCCGGCTAAAACACTCACATGTATATGATCTACTTTAAGTTTTACTAACTCTCTCGCTCTTTTTTTATCAACTAATGTAAAATTGGTATTGATATAAATCTTCATTTTGCATTTTTTAGCGTATCTCAATATTTTCATAATTTTCGGATGAACAAAGGGATCCCCTCCTCCGGCAAAAAATATTTTTTTTGTTCCCATTATCTTAAGCTCATCTATTGTTTTCTTTATTACCGAAAAAGGAAGCTCAAATTCTTTTTCCCTTTTATCCTCTTCGCTGGATTCACCTAAAAGGGGAGAATTTCTCCAGCAGCATAAACAATTATTATTGCATCTGTTGGTTATATCAAACTGAACAGTTTCCGGTCCGACAAAAGCCTTTGCGCCGTCTAAAAGGCCCTTCAAAACAAGATCTTTAATTTCTAAATTCATACCGTTATTGTCGCATAAGACAACTTTAAATCTTTAATCAATTTAAGCATTTTATCTGCCCTCATTTTTCTTATTTCATAAGTATTTTGGCCATCAGAAGTATACCATTTTTTAGCACGCGTCCGTGAATCATCAGGCAAAACCAAACCATATTCCTTGGAGTTAATTTCCAAATCACTATCGTTATTTACTAAACATACACTAACCGCTCCAATCTGTGTAATATATTTGTAATTCCTTTTTATGGATTCAAGATTTTCTTCAAAATCCATCTCAGTCTCCCCTGGAAAACCTACTATAATATTAATACAAGCATTAATCCCTATTTCATAGGTATTTTTTAATACCTTTTCCGCAATCTCTTTAGTAAACATTTTCTTCATTCTTCTTAAAACATTATTAGAAAAATTCTCAACCCCATATATCAACGTTCCACATCCTGACCTTTTAAGTTTACGCAACAACTCCCTAGTCATTTCTTTGCGGGTAATAGCTTGAGAATCCCAATGAATCTGTAAACCTGAATCAATAATCAAATCACACAATAAATTTAGTTCCTCTATGTTTCCATTGCATAACAAATCTTTAAAACTAAAATAATTTATATGATAAGTTTTTACATGATATTGAATTTCTTCAAAAATATTATGCGCGCTGCGAAACCGATAGGGTTTTGAAAGGGGCCAATCATTACAAAAAGTACAATGACCGATACACCCTCTACTGGCGAATAAAGGCATTGCTTTTTTAATATAAAGATTCAAATTAAATTCACTATATTTAGGCCAAGGAATACTGTCTAGGTCTATTATCGATTCTCTGGACTCATAAGTATCCTGTCCTAATTTATTAAAAATAGCTCCCGGGATCCTAGTTTTATCTATTTTACCCTTCAACTTATCCAGAACCTCCAACAATGTCTCTTCTCCTTCACCTATAACAAAAACATCAACTAATTCTTTAGGGAATAAACTTCTCATATGCCCATTAACACATCCCCATCCACCCAAAATTATTTTGGTCCTGGGATTTAAACTCTTTATTACTTTAATTATTTCACCAGCAATTTTTATGCTTGCAAAATTAACAGATAACCCCACATATTCTGTATTATATTTCTTAAAGGCTTGCTCTAAAATCTTCCCGGAAATCTTTCTAAGACTATGCCATGTTTTTTCATATAACTCATCTTTAACCCAATGGTCATAACTTTTTTGCTCCCATAAATATTTGTCTGCCGCTTTAGCAGAATGATATAATTCAATATTTAAATCAAAAGGATAAACATAATAATCATGCTTTTTTAAATAATCCGACAGATAAGCTATCCCTAACGGAGGTATAGAAACATCCCAAGGAGGACATTGGATAAGTATGATATCCGTCACCTCTTTATTTTTAAAAATTTTTCTTTTTTTTATTATGTCTAAAACTTTCTTGATAATCTTCATATTCTATTCATTAAAACATTTTTTGTTATATATCCTCCGTGTCAACATACTTTTTTCTTTCTATAACTACATATTTCAAATAGCTTAATGTCTTCCGAAAGGCAGAACTCAAACTATACATAGACATATACTCCTGGAATCTTCTTAAATTACCAAAGAAACCTCTTCGTTTTCTTAAGTGGTCCAACCAAATTCTACCGGCTTTGATCTTAGCGTTTTCTAAATCTGTTGCCGTCAAATTTACCGTACTAATTACACTTTTAAAATGACCATCATAAGCGGAAAAATCTTTTATAACAAACAACCCTTTTTCATCAAAAATATCGTATGATTTGGTTCCGGGAAAAGGAGTCATAATAGAAAATTGAACAGAAAATGGATCGATTTTCCGTACAAAATCAATAGTCTTCTGAATTGTTTGCTTTGTTTCTCCGGGTATTCCAAAAGTAAAAGTTAGATGAGTTTTTATACCCAGCATTTTGGTAAATTGTATCATCTTCTTTGCTTTTTGTAAATTCATGCCTTTTTCAATATTATCAACTAAACCCTGATCTGAAGATTCCACACCATACTTTATTGCCCAAAGACCGGATTCTTTCATAGCTGTTAATATCTCCTCATCCATCAAATCAGGCCGAGCCATTATAGCCCACTGAATCTTATTCAAACCTCTATTTTTAATCTCCCCACAAAAATCTAACATTCTTTTTTTACCAATATTAAAGGTATCATCATCAAAATATACAGATTTAAAACCTTTTTCTTTTACTAAATACTCCATCTCATCCACAACATCTTTAATCTCGCGAGCCCTATAATGATTACCTTGATAAACAACTTGAGGCCAAAGACAAAATTGACATTTAAAAGGACATCCCCGAGAAGCTATTATTTGAGCGCATGGGGTCAACATCTCCCCCGGAGCATCTAAATATTTATTCATAGGTAAGGTCTCTCTATGCGGCCAAGGAAGAATATTTATATCAAAAGGCTCTCTCTTTAAATTCTTAACTACACTTTCCCTATCTCTATAAATCAAACCTTTAACATTCGACAAATTTTTACCTTTTTCAAGAAAATTCAACAATTCCAACAAAGAACATTCATATTCTCCATACAAAACATAATTAATAAATTCGTGTTTTTTTAAAAATTCAGGTTTATAAATTTCAAAATTCGGGCCACACAGTATTATCGAAAATCCCATTTCTGAGATTATCTTTGTAATTCTTAAATCATTATGAAATGAGGGTACTGAAGTTTCTATAATTATATGCTCAGGATTAATTGATTTTATTTTTTCAAAAAGTTTATTTTCTTCAACCTTATCCGCAATAGCATCAATAATGAAGGAATTTATATTATTTTTTTGTAATAAAGAAGCCGCATAAGCTAAAAAAAATGGGAAAGGCAGATATTCCCCCTCATTAATATCTCTTATATGCGGCCAACGCGACCCTGCACGAACACCCCAACTACTATTTCTTTGCCAAGGCAAATTTAATAGTAATACTTTGATTTTCATGACACCTCTCCTAACTTACTTTTACTTGTAACAGTTTTTAAATACCCCTGACGAATATTCTCAATCTTTTTATCTAACTGACTCTCCTCTTCAAACAAAACTATTTTACCACTAAAAACCTCATAATTACCGGGCTCAAAATTATTTGTATCATTAAGCTTATTAATTCTAACTCCCACAATATGGGCATTGTTAATTAAGGGAGGATTTTGTATAAGAGGCAACAAATTCTCCTCCTGACTCCCTATAACCAATGGCGGTAAAAAGTTATCTCCTTTGGAAAATCGCACGCCCACTAAGGAAACCGGTTTATTATTAAGATATATATCATACCAATAATCATCTAACCGCGGAAAATCAGCGTAATCATAATCACTAAGCCAAATTTTGTAATATGAATTAACCATAGTTAACACACGGAACTCATCTATATGTGTCCACTCCTCGACATTAGCCTGAACTCTCCAATCAATTTCATTGTCACTATTTATCTTTAAGAACCAAATTTGCTCCATCGGCAATTCTTTGAAAACAATTTTAACATTTAAAAAATCATCGTCACGCTTTAATATCTGCCATTCGGCTTTAGAGGAATCAGTCCATAGACCTAAGGTATTAACTGCTACATTCAGTCCCGGGTCACTAGTTATTTTTTTATCCTTCCAAAAAATATTTATTCCCCCATTTGAACAATACATTTTTATATTACCTTTGACAATCATGTTTTCAGATAAAGATTCAAAATATTTTCCTTTCCATTTAATCACAAATATAAAATATTTTATCCCTCGCCAAATTGCATAAAATAAATTATTTGTCTTTAAATGTTTAGTGAATTTTTTATAGTTATTCATTATTACAAATTTCTATAATTCCCTTAAAATACTGACGATTATCCTTAATTACATCATGAGAGTTTATTCTCTGGTATTGAAGTAATCTTGCCTCATATAAGGTATCTGTATTCTCCACAATGC
Organism: Candidatus Omnitrophota bacterium; assembly: GCA_023135905.1. Classification (GTDB taxonomy): domain Bacteria; phylum Omnitrophota; class Gorgyraeia; order Duberdicusellales; family 4484-171; genus JAGLSE01. The sequence goes on along the minus strand of JAGLSE010000003.1, from coordinate 35,655 downwards.
CCCTGGTATCTTGCCCCATATTACTTTTAAAAATTATTTTTGGTAACGTTGCCCCATATGCTCCAATATCCTTAGCCTTACCGTACCAAAACCTAAAAGGTAAAATATCATAATCCTTAGTGTAATCATCAAGGAATGCTCCTTGGGCTAAGTTTGATGCAACCCATTTTTTATACTGGGATACAAGCATAATATTAGTTTGTTCTAATTCAAGTTTTATTGAACCATAAATCCTCATATCTATATCCAAAGAAATTATATTTTCATCAATTAATTCTAATTTCCATATTTGAGAAACAGGAATATGAGCCCAATCTCCAATTAATATTATTTTATTCTCCTCTTTCTGCTCAACTCGCCAAATTGCATGATAAGAATCAAACCATACGCCATTAGAACGTATTGAACTATAAACACCCAAACCAGTAGTCAATTCTTCCCCTTTCCAAAATATCTTTCCTCTACCCCGCTCAAAAATAAATTTAAAATCTTTATTTGCCATTTCAGCAAACCCGCTTGATTTTATATTTTCTTCTAATACAAACTCATTACCTAAAACTATATTTCCATCAAAATAGAAATATTTACCCGGCTTAAATAAGCTATCATTATAAGGAAATATTAACGAAGAATTAATACAAGTATAATCTTTATTTTTACCTCTTCTTTTATATACATCTATAATTTTCTTTTCTAAATTCAAAAAAATACCAAAAAACAATTTAATACCATCTGTTTTATCTTGGGATTCCAATACTATTTTCGAAATTTTATTATCTTTTAATTTAATAGGTCCTAAATCATTAATATAATCATTCACATCAAAATTACCTCGTTCATAGGCAGTTGCCCAACTTTTGAATATGTCATTCAGTTCTATTTTTACATCTTGATTAACAAAATTTATAGGTTCCTTTACTTCAACTTCAACTTTAATTTTTAAAGAGTTCCCTTCTTCACACATCAATTCCCAAACATGTAAGAGAGAAATAGACTCATAATACAAATTTAAAACAATCTTATTATTGGAAATTTTATTCATATCCCATTTACAATGGTTAAAATTATAACCTTTTTCAGACGTATAAAAAATGGAATATATCCCATCCCCGGCTGTAATTTCCTCATCTTTATAATAAATTTTTATTTTCTTATTTTCAATATCAACAAAAACACGTAAATCCCCTGAAGAAATAGTTCTAGACTCAATCAAACTAGCTTTTTTTTTAGCTATCTCCTGCAAATACCTTTGCTTTTCTTCTCTGATATAATTCTCAATCATTTTTTCATCTTCAAGGAACTTAATATTAACTGAAAAAGTTTTACTTCCTTTTTTAAAAATTATTCCAGGGATATTTAATTGAAAAATACGGCAAGAATTATCTACATCATTATTCTGAATAAAACAAGAAAACTCGTCTTCACTTTCCAGAACTACTGCCGGAAATAAAGATTGTTTTCTTAAACCAAAAAAATCCGAATTATTGTTCTCTAAAAACATATCTTCCAAAACATCAAATTCTACAGGAAAAGCTGTTTCTTGACAGCCGCAAAAAAAAGTCTTATATTCAGCAGTAAATAAAAATCCCGCTCTGAAAAATTCAAAGTTAAACGACCGTTCATTATCCAACCATACCTGACAACAAATCCCATTATCTTTGATAGATATTATCCACTTCTGACCTAACTTTATTTGTTCCCAATTAAGATGAAGTATCAGTATAGTTTTACCCTTCTGTTCTATACTCCAATTACTATCATAAATATTATATGTAATGTTATTACACTTAAAATCACATTTCAAACCTGACGATTTTGTAACTTCCATATTTTTATAATAAATTTTTATTTGCTTATTATCCTCATCGGCAAAAACACTTAAATCCTCTGAATAAATAGTTCTAGACTCAATCAAACTAGCTTTTTCTTTAGCTATCTCCTGCAAATGCCTTTGCTTTTCTTTTTTTTCATCCTGCAAGAACTTCTCTACTGCCACATTTATATACTTATCAAATGTTTCCTGACATGAAAAAAATTTAAATCTTACAGAAATTACATCATCGCCTATACTAGACAATTTAATCACTCTTTCAGCCTGGTTATAACCTGTATTAAAAAGTCTTAAATATCTGTTTTTACCCCTGTTAGTCTCTATTCCTATAAAAGGTAATATCTTTTTTTTAAAATTATGTTTCAACCCCACAACATTATTGTAATAACTTAAAGTAGCAACTTCTTCCCAATCCACTTTATGTGAAAAAAAGCCAAAATCACCTTCATTATTTGAAGTAATCCATCTTTCATACCCGGTTATTAAAGAGACATCTACAGATAATTCCTTTATTTGCGCATCTTTATTTTCTATCTGCCATTCTAATTCATTTTCATATACCTTCAATATCCATCGCTGAGAAACAGTTCCATCCATATAATAGCCCTCAGCAATAATTTCATTTAAAGAAGTACTTAAGACTTTCCACCTCAAATTCAAAGAAGACATTCTATTATTAAGTGTCTGTCTAAATGCAGAAACACATCCTCCTGGACCTTTAGTAATAGTACTATTATCGTAATTAATGTTTATTTGACCATTATTGTTAACTACTCTCAGCTTGTCACCATCTAAAGTTGAAATCCCTATCTTGTCTCCCACTGTTTCAAGATATCTTGGGACAACTTCTTTAGGTAACCCGGTATATCTAATTTTACCTTTCTCCAAAATTAATGCTCGATCACATAATTTTTCTACCATATTTGTATCATGGCTAACCAAAATTATAGTTTTACCCAATTCTCTTAATTCAAATATTTTTTTTACACACTTTTGCTGGGCCTCTTCATCACCTACAGCCAAAATATCATCAATTAAAAGTATGTCCGGTTCTACAAATATCGCTAAAGCAAACGCTAATCTCATATACATACCTTGAGAATAACATCGTACCGGAGCATCGATAAATTTACCTATATCCGCAAATTCAATAATACTTTCAAGTTTCTGTTCTATTTCATTTTCCTCTAAACCATATACTCTCGAGTTAAGAATTATATTTTCTCTTCCGGTAAATTCCGGATTAAATCCAGCCCCTAATTCCATTAAACATGAGACTTTACCCTTAACATTAACTTCCCCTCTATCTGCCACAAGCATACCAGCAATTAATTTCAACAAAGTGGTCTTACCTGCTCCATTCTCACCAACTATACCTAAAGTCTCCCCTTTACAAATCTTAAAACTTATATCTTCTAAAGCCCAAAATTCTTCCCAGAATACTTTTTTATTCCTAATAAATTTAATACGGTACATTTCCCAAACATTATTAAACTCTATTATATTCATATTTGTTTTAATAAATTATTTTCATTCCTAATAAAAATCATATATCCAATAAATAAAGATCCCAACGAAACTAAAATCAACCCCCCTATCATAAATAATGAAAGGCCACTGGCATCAAACAAAAGTTTTCTATAAGCTATTACATAAAGACTCATCGGATTGATTAAACAAATCCAGCGAATCGGGAATGATAACATATCTAAAGAATAGAAAATGGGTGTAATCCAAAACCAAACCATAAACCCAACCGAAAGGAAATGACCAAGATCTCTAAAAAAAACATTTATAGTTGAAAATAAAAATCCTATACCAACAATAAATAAAAAATAACATATAATAAGTATTATTAAAAATCCCGCCATAAATAAAACTTTATAATTAACAATTATAAAAAGTGGCAGCAAAAAAATAAAACCTACTAAAAAATTTAAAAGATTGCCGGCAATAGAAGCTATAGGTATAAATTCGCGAGGAAATATACTTTGTTTTATCAATGAAGCATTACCAGTAAATGAATTAACCGCTTCCATCAAGGCATTAGAAAAAAATAGCCAAGGGATAATCCCAGACAAAACAAAAAGAGTATAATGCTTAACATTTACATTGAAAGCCCGTGTAAATACAAGATTGATACTCCCTGCTAATAACAAAGGAATAATTACAGCCCACCATATTCCAAGTTTAGACCCCGCATATTTAGCCTTAAACTGGGAGATAGACATACTGATTAAAACATGTCTATATAAATATATTTTTTTAATCCTATCTTTAAACATTTTTTAATAGAAAAGAACTCAACCTTTCACTTTCTAAAATTACATCTTCCATCGACATATACTTCCAACCGCCAAATCTACCAATCGAATTAAGGTTACAGTCACTTAAATATTTTTTAATAATATCAAGGGAATCTTTATAATCATGATTATATATAGGATAAGCATATTTTATATCATTGATAACTCTTGCCAACTCTTGACTCTTTCCATTTAAAATACCTACAGTTTTTAAACCTTTAAATATTTCAGACACAATCTTTTTGTTATCTATACATCTGCCATTTGAATATGATACTTCACTATATATAGAACTACTGCCTATAGGCGTATTGTAATTAGAAAAATTGTTGAAAAATCCTACTCTAAAAAATTTTAAATTATTTTCCGGAAAATATATCCAATGTTTTTTAGGCCTATGATTTTCAGTCAGCCCTAAATTTAGATTAAATATAGATACCCATTGTAGTTTTTTAAAAACTTTATTAATTTTTAAAGGAACATTTTTAATAATATTCGGTAATTCCGGCAAAGGTATAGTCGATATTAAAATATCATACTTACATTTCTTTCCATTTTTGAAAGTTATCTTTTTTTTTATATGATCAATTCCTTCAACATCATAACCGGTAAAAATACTTTTTAACGGCTGACTAAAAGCCTTAATCAAATTATCTATTCCTCCCTCCTTTGGATACCAAAAAAAAGAATTATACCCAACATTGCGGTTATTCTCTTCAATTGTTCCATCTACAATCTGTTTAAGTGTTGGTGTAACAACAATTCCGTCAATCCATTTATAAGAAAGATCTTCTAGGGGGACTGTCCAAAACTTCCGATTATATGGAGCCATGAAATAATCTGTTATAGACTTACCAAAATTCACATAACTCCACTCTAAAAAATTATTAGACAAACTATTCTTTTCGGTATCAATTTTAGCCTTAATAAAATCAACAATACTATTTTTTATAACGGAATTAGGAAGTCCATAAAGATTCGCCTGAAAAGGGTACTTTGTAAATTTATTAAAAGAATAAATCCAAGAACTTCTTTTATGATAAACTAAATTATCTTTTAATAAATCTTTAATAAGAGGGAGAGATGTTTTATGTTTAAAATGCAATAAATGTCCGCAAATATCAAAAATAAATCCATTTTTTATTTTTGAACGGCATAATCCTCCGATAGTTGGTTCCTTCTCATATATTACACTTTCTATGCCTAATTTATTTAAAAAATAACCCAAGCTTATTCCTGAAAGCCCCCCACCTAATATAACTATTTTTTTCTTACAACTATTTATCATAAAATTAGACTATCTATAAATATTCTATCTCTTATTCATATAGAAATATTACGAAAATATCAATTCCTAAACAACTCTTAAAACTATTAAAACAGCGTTTATACCATTTTTAATTTTTAGTATAACATACTCCAATTAAAACCTCAACTATACAACATTATGCTAAAACTTAAGATAAATCATAAATATTATTCACCTTTTCTTTGTTATCTAAAAAACAAGGCTTACAAATTTTTAATCTTATTTAAAGAATTTAAAAACAAATATTATTCCTCAAAATTTTAGTTTCAGCCTAGTAATTTCGAAAAAGCTTTTAAAATCGTGAGATAAAAAACTAATTTCTCGCCAGCAAGGCCTCATACATCCACCACATTTTTCCCTAAATTCTCTACATTGTCTTCTATAATCTTGAGACTTTATAAATTTATCAAAATCTTCTAATGATAATGCCATATTTTTCGTAAATTTATGACAAAAAGATATAAACCCTTCCGGGGAAATAGAAAGATATAATTCTCCCGCATCGCAATCATTATTTATTTTTCTGCCTAAAAAATAATTTCTAGACATTTCCAGAAATTTTGTTGAATTAAAAATATTATTTCCTCTTTTATTTTTTTCTTTTATTAACAGGCTATAAATTTTATCGACCTCACCATAATCTTCTTTTAAAATTTTGAAACCATCATCAGTTAGACTATTATTTTCTAAAGGTATAAAAGAAATATAAAATTTATATTCTTTAACAAACTGAGCCAACTCAATTAACTCTTTAATATTATGTTTAGATACTACCGTATTCACCAACAAAGCACCATCCCTTCCTTTAATATTTTGGGCAAATATTTTCATAGTACCTACAACTTTATCCCAAACTCCTTCACCACTGCATATATAATCTTGTTTGGTTGGATCCAAAATATCCAAAGATATTGATACCTCATCTAACCCTGCATTAATTAAATCTTTTATTTTAGAAGAATCCTCAATTATGCCATTAGTAAGCAACCTAACATTAAATTTATTTTTTTTAAATATGCGGACAATATCAACTAAATCTTTTCTTTCTAACGGTTCTCCCCCGCCTAAACTTATAGATACAACACCTAAAGAATATAAATACTCCGCTATTCTATTAATATCCAATAAAGAAATTTCCTCAGCCTCATTTCCTGTAGACCAGATACCACACATGCGGCACCGCAAACTGCACCTGTGTGTGACCGCAAAATGAACATAGATAGGCCTTTTTCTACCTATTAAATTTTTTGCTAACCGAAAATAATGTTCAATTCTCATTTGATAATATATAAAATCATATTTTTCCCATAAAATTTAAATTCCCTCTCAAAATAAGCCCCATAACTTTCAAGAAATTTATTAACACCTTTATTATTTTTTACTGTTGCAACTTTTACTTTACTAACCCCCTTATTGCGAAAATCTTTGATAATTCTATCCACCAAGAGACTCGCGACCCCCTTCTTCCTAAATTCGGGTTCAATAGCTATAAACAAGAGTTCAGAATTAATATTTTCAATATGCGCCTTAACTGAATATAAAAAGCTTTCAATAATATATTTTATACTCGAAGGATACCTTATTATTTGAGGCATTACCTTTATCGCCCAAACATGACACTTTCTAAAAAACATTTCTCTAAATAATTTAGATAACTGAAATGCCCCTGTTATAAATCCCTGAACTTTACCATCTATTTCATATACAAAACATAATGCGTGTTTAGAAATAATTATATTTTTAAATAATTCTTTCAGAAAACCTTTCCCAAAATGAACGAAAAAAGAATCCTCAATATACAAACAATACAATTCACTAATTCGCGTTATATCACTTTCTTTAGCCTGACGTATCACCGATTTGCCTTTTGTTTACACTTGTTATCATAAAGTCTATTAAAAAACAAATATGTTATTAAATCTATGGACAAAATATATTTTTTTATATCTCCAATACCCTTAATAGCTTTAATATGCCTCCTGATAATTACAAAACGACAATAAAATGTCCTATAAAACTTATTATGCAATCTTGTTAACTCTTCCTTAGTCATACCATTTGGAACAAAAAAAGGCTGCCAAAAAGAATAATCTACGTTATTTTTATTACTCAAAACTCCATATTTTTCACAAATCTTATATTGGGGTGTTCCTTTAAGTGGTGTATTGATTTGAACAGTAATATCTTTAAAATATGCTTTTTTAGCAAACTCTATAGTTTCATTTATTGTTTCTTTGGTATCTATTAGATGTCCTATGGAAAAAAACCCTTTTGGCTGTAAACCCAAACTATCAGCCCACTTTGAAACTTTCCTAACATCCTCAATTGTTATTCCTTTTTTTATAAATTTTAACACATTATTGTTGGCACTTTCAACTCCTATCCTTATTCGCCAACATCCCGCATTTTTCATTTCTTTAAGAAGATCATAAGTCACAACATTAGCTCTTACCGTACATGTCCAATTCACATCAACTTTAGACCGTTTTATTTCTAAAATCACATCTTTTACTCTTTCGATACTAGTTGTAAAAGTCGAATCTAAAAATGCAATATCCTTTGCACCATATTTATCAATCAACATTTTCATTTCAGCAACAATATATTTCGGACTAAAAGACCGATATTTCATACCAAAAACACCCTTATCGCAAAAAATACATCCATAGCTGCAACCCCTAGTAGTTATCATGCTCAACTTAGGCAAAACATTCCAATCATTCGGTTGTGGTCGATATAAATCTAAAGGTACCAAATCTCTATCCGGAAATGGAAGACAATCTAAATCTTCAATAAACTGACGTTTTGGACTAAAAAATAATTTTTCTTTCCTCTCAAAAGCTAATCCTGGAACATCCTCAAAATTTCCATTATACTTTAAACATTCTATTAATTCAGTCATAGTTACTTCACCCTCTCCAAGAACTCCGAAATCAAAACAATTAAACCTTAATAACACATCGGGGTTAGCCGTAATATGAGACCCTCCCATAATAATTACAATATCCTTAAAATACTTTTTTATTTCTTTAGCTAAAATTAGAGCAAATGGAAATGAATATGTAGTTGAAGTCAATCCTACAACATCCGGATTTATTTTTTCCACTCTCTTAATAATTTTTAATATAGAAAGACGCTCAACCGCCGCATCTATTATTTTCACAACCACCTTATTTTTCTTTAATACAGCCGCGATATAACACAATCCTAGTGGCGGAGAATTATAAAACAAATTCTTTAATACAGGTTTTAAAATACTTTCTTCTATCGGCGGATTAATTAATAAAACTTTCATGTTTTTATATAACTTTTTATTGAGTTATCATCGATTTAAGATTTATCCATCTTTTCATCAATCTATAGTTAATTTCTCCTCTAACCAGCAACAAAAAGGCTACACCTATCATTTTTATTACATTAGATATCTGAGCTATCGCTGCTAAAATCTTTGGATTTTCCTTAAAAAAAAGACTCTTTTCAAAATTTTTAATTAATATTTTTGGAATAAATTCCTTTGATATAAGAATTAGCAGACTTACCCAAAACAACTCTTCTTTAGACCGCGGATAACTCAAATCAACTCTAAGTTGTTTGAACGTTTTTGTCGCAACCCCCTCGATATCCGAATCTTTTATATACCCTTCTACCAATAATTTTTTTGCCAAATCAGTCCCCGGAAAAACTGTCAAAGAAAACAAATATATCTCTAAAGGCCGGGGAAGATTAATTAAAAAATTAAATAGGTAGCTCATATCCCTATTATCAGAAAAAAAATCATCAACAACAATTTGATAATGCACCTCTATTTTTAATTTATGAAATATTTCAGCTATATTTGTAATATTTTTATCCAAAAATATTCGGTTATACAATTTTTTGTTGATATTAGGCGATCCTTCTACTCCGATGTTCACTGCAGCAAGACCTGCTTTATGTAAATTTATCCACACATTTTCCTCATATTGCCCAGGATAAATAAAACATTCAAAAGGAAGATCAATATTCCTCTTATATTTTTCACAAAATTCTTCCATCCACTCCGTATTAAAAATAAACACTTCATCATCAAAGCGAATCTTTTTTAGATTATTAAAACTACTTTTTATTTTTTCTAACTCTGCTATAACTTTATCAACTGTCTTATACCGAAGGATTTCACCTTTATCTTTATAAATTCTTTTTAAAGCACTGTTATAACAAAAACTGCAACTAAAAAAACATCCCCTTGAAGCCGAGAATGAAACAATGGGATCATTTAAAATAGGATCTTTTTCGTACATCCTGTTTCCATCAATAAAATATTTATCTTTATGTATAAAGTAAGGAGAAGGTATATTGTTTAAATTACCAATAAGGGGGCTAACCTCATTTTTATGTATTATCTCACCTCGCTTAACCCATAAATTTGAAATATTTTTGAAATCTTCCCCTTGAGATATCTTCTCAACTAATTCAAGCATAACCAACTCACCCTCACCGACACAAACAATATCCGCTATTTCCAAACAGTCCCTGGGTTTAACAGTTGGATGAGTTCCACCTATAACAACAATTACATCTAATACACTTTTTACCTTTGTTATGATAAATTTAGCAACTTTAAAATACGCTGAAGCCCGTAAGCTTACGCCTATAACAGTAACTTCTTCTTCTTTCAAAATTTTAATTAAATTATCTATTTCTTTTTCTGTTGGCCAAATCAACTTATTATTTACCCAATCTTTAAAATATATTTCAAGTGTTCTATAATCATTCTTTCTAAGCACAGCTGATAAACTCCGAACCGCGCTATTTTCAGTATCATATAAAGAAATTAACGCCACACATCCTGTCTTTTTTTTACTCTTTAATACCATAATTATATAAATTATTTTATATCTCTAATTTCAGTTTTTAATTGCATCTCTTGATAAAATTTTTTAACCCTTGATAATATTAATCATTACTTTAAATTTCCTTTTAAATCCTTCCAAAGTAAATGGTTTAAATAAATTCCGAAGAATAACACAAGGACGAAGATAAAACCGCCTATAAGCAAACTTGATTAACTTTATTAATTCTTCTCTGGAAAGATATTCATCCCATATAGGGGGATTAAATGTCTTTTTAGGATTCATAACAAAATTATTCCAACAATCATCCTCTATAAAACCTTTTTCTACCGCACATCTATACAACTGAGTAGCAGGATACAAAGTCAATATATTGAATAAAGCAAAATCTGGATCAATATCACAAGAAAATTCAATTGTCTTTTTTACGTCAAACTTATTCCTTTCATGAGGACATCCAAGCATAAAATAAGCAACAGTTTCTATACCAGCAGCCCTAGTTAATTTAAACACTTTTTTTATTTGTTCCACGGTTATTCCCTTTGACAACATTTTCAATCCTTCATCTGTCGCAGCTTCTACACCTAAATTTATCCTTATACATCCAGTTTTTTTTAAATTAAAAATAACCGTCTCATTTAAGCTATCTATTCTTCCTCTAAAACTCCATTGCACCTTAAGATTTCTCCGAGTTATTTCCTCACAAATTTCTAAAACCCGTTCGGAGACCGCGTTAAAAACATCATCCAAAAAATGAATTTCTTTTAGCCCCAAACAAACACATTCCTCCATCTCATCAACAACATTTTTAGAAGAACGCATTCTATAGGTACCATCAGGGACACAACAAAAAGAACACCGATAGGGACACCCTCTACTACTTAGTATTGTAGCTAAACCTAATTTTTTACCGGCCACATGATAATACTTTTTCAAATTAATCAACTTTCTATCAGGAAATGGTAAATCATCAAGATTAAGATAATTAATTTTAGATTTTGTAAATATAATTTTCTTATTTGATTTAAAAACTAAACCTTTTATCTTATTCAAAGACTTTCCTTTTTCTAAAGCAGATACTAATTCAGTAAAAGACACCTCTCCTTCTCCCAAGATTACAGAATCCACTCCGGGTATACCTATCGCCTGTTTAGGGAAAACCTTAACATGTATACCTCCTAAACAAATATGTACCCGCGGAAATACTTTTTTAATATTCTCCACAAGGGAAATAACATCAATCAAACTATGAGTGTAAGCCGTAATCCCAATAACTCCTGGACAAAACTTCTTTATATAATCCTTTATTCCTTCCCATGACATACTCTCAACAAATGCATCCAAAATTCGGACCTCATAGTTAGTATTTACCTTCATATAAGAAGCAATATACATTAAACCTAACGGCGGGAAAACTCCTACTGTCTGGTTCAACCATTTAGGTAATTCGGAATTTATTATTGTATTATTCGGAGGATTAATTAAAAGCACTTTCATAATTCTTTATTGCGTTAATAACTTTCTGACATTCAAATATTCTTTTATCTTTAAAAATGTTAATTCTCCTCTAACAAACATTTTAAAAGCAATACTCACTATTTTAATAAAATTACACAATTGACTAAAAATTTTTAAAAAATAAGGATGTTTCCTTAAAAACTTATTACGATATATTCTATAAATAAAAGCTTTAGGAATAAAATTTTTTGTTATAAGGACTATAAGACTAATAAAAAATATATCTTCTTTAGACCTAGGATATGCCATACTTAATCTGTACTGATTAAAAGTTTTTGTTGCTGCCCCCTCAATATCATTTTTATCAATTATACCCATCTCTAAAAACCTATTACTTATATCCGTTTTAGGAAAAAAAGTTAATGAATACAAAAACAATTTAAATGGGCGAGACAAACTCATTAAAAAAACAAAAAGTTCTTTTTTCTCCTCTACTGTGGCTGTAGGATCATCTAAAATTATATCATAAACTACATCTAGTTTTAATTTCCTATTTATTTGAGAAAACTTCACAATCTTTTCATTTGAGGCTGATCTTTGATATACTTCTTTTAGATGTCCTTCAGCGCTGGTTTGGATTCCTATTTGCACCCCCCTTAAACCTGCATCCTTTAGTTTCAATAAAACCGACTCATCTATTACCAAGGGATTTAACAATATATCAAAAGGAATATTTATTCTTTTTTTATATAAACTGCAAAACTTATCAATCCATTCATTAGGAAATATAAAAGTATCATCATCAAATTTAATTTTCCTCAAACGCGGTATAGTTTTTATCGCATATTCCAATTCTGCAACAACGTTTTCCGGACTTCTTTGTCTAAAATAATTACCCTTCTCCTTATATATTTTTCTAAGAGTACTGTTATAACAATAACTGCAATTAAAAAGACACCCTCTAGATGCAATTATCCTGTACTCAGCACTTTTATAAAGAGGGTCTCCTTCATAAACTCTATTATTTTCTATATAAAATTTATTATCATTCTCTAAATTAGGGAAAGGCAATTCATCTAAATTATTAACCAATTTTCTTAAACCGTTTTTCTCCACATGATTATCATTTCTTATCCATAAATTCTGAATGTTGGATATTTCCTCCCTCATAGCAAGCTGTTTCGCTAATTCCAAAAGAGGATACTCACCCTCACCGACACAAACTATATCGGCAAAATCAATACACTCCTCAGGAACGATAGTAGCATGAACTCCTCCCCAAACAACCATACTGTCAAGATTACTTTTTATACTAAATGTTATTTTTTTTGCTATATTAAAATAAGAAGTTCCAAAACTTAAACCAACTAAAGCAGGACTTATATTTTTTAACAATTTAACAAGACAAGCCTCTTCAACAATACTAGGTACACAAATATTGTTATTTACCCATTTTTTCAAAAAAATGATGGTAACATCAAAACCATAAGCTTTTAAAAATGAAAAAAGAATCCGCACCCCAATACTTTCTATTCCATACAAAGAAATAAGGATAATTTTCATTATTACAGTGGGATTTCCGGTTGAAAGACTAATCTATCAATATTTAAATGATTTAATTTTTTAGAAACATTATCATTCTTGAAAAACTGTGTGTTACCTTTAAGATACAAATCTATCGGCATATCTTTGTGTTTAAGCTTAACCATAGTATTCTGACAGTTTTTATTGCACTCATAAACACCCCTTAAAACTTTAATGTCATCCCTAATAGAAAAGTTGCTCAAGCAAAATCTTGTTGTAGTAACATAGCCAAAAGGAAAATATAAAGAGCCTTTTAATGATTTTTTTGGTCTATCTATTCCTTGTATAAGATTATCCAACTCAACTCTCTTTATATTTTTATTTTTTAAAAAATTACTAAATATACTGCTGTCTACATTAGACATTTGAAAATGAGAATACATACTCTCGGGAACTCTCCCAGCTAAATTTAATATGCGAGGCCCCCTCTTTTGTTTATTCAGCAACCTTCCTAAAATTAGATTAGACTCCGGGTGTTCATAAGCTATCCATTTTAAAAGACCCCAATCATTTACAACAATCTCTGTTTCAGATTTTTTATCAATTAAATAATTTAGTAGCGGTTTAATTTTTCCCATACCTTTATTTGTAAGATAAGGAGTAACGAATGTTAATTCGATTTTTCTTTCAAAAATAAATTTCAATATAACCGTAACATCTTCTATCGATGGTATAAGATTTTGACAAAACTCGATACCAAAGTAAAGTCGTGAAAAATCTCCGTTTACATATTTTAAATTATTTATTTTAGAAATAAAAATTGCCTGTTCCATAAACCTCTTATACTAAAAACGATAACAATAATTATTGCAAGCCATACCGTATATTTCTTTATACATTTGAACAACTTTCATTTTATAGTCGTCCTTGGACATTAGTTGATCTTGAACTAATAATAACAATGATTTTTTCACAAATTCAACATCACTAACTTTTTTGGAAGTAGAATAATTTCTGCCTACAATTTTCACACTCTTAACGTCTATTTTATTGAGTCTATATAAATCACATGCCCCGCAAGTATCCGCCCCTGAAAGCAAATTGAATCCTTCACGACATACTTTATCTGACAAATCTGAAACCTTACCGCCGACACCTTCTGAAATATTAAAAATTTTATAATTTAATAAACAAGCACTATCTACCCCAACAATGTTAGCTTTTATTTTTGAAGATATACTGCCTGGAAGTTTTCTCAAAAACTTTAAGAAATAACGATCAAAATTTAGTTTTTTAAATAAATTCCAAAAAAAAGGATGATATACTTCATTGACACCATGATGAAACGTGCAGAAACCATCAATATTTTTGCATCCACTGTTCAAAATAAAAACTTCTAACTCAATATCATGTGCAAAAAAAGCTATATCATCAATCTCATCAATCATCAATTGTCTCGGCAAAACAATTCTACTTGCTCCTAAGTCCCGATAAAATTCTACAGTCTCAGAATTAAACGCAGTCCCGCAATTACTTATATGGATATTAATGTCAAGATTTGCTTCTTTTATATTCAGCATCAACCCTATATCCGCGACAATCAAAGCATCAACTCCCGCAGCTTTAGCCTCTGTGATATGACTCATAATTAAAGGATATTGCTGCTCTGTAAAAAACGCATTTACCGCGAAATAAACCGGCACACCATATGAATGAGCTGTTTTAACAATTTCTCGTAATTGCCCAAAATTAGAAAGATTGGCTGATGTCCACTCTCTCCTGTTAGGAGAAGCTATATTGGAATATCTTTGTTTCCAATTTTCGGGAAGAACTCCACAATAAAGTTCATCCGCTCCTGCCTTAATTATTTGTTCAACTTCTTCCGGCCTATTAATCGGCGCAAGCACTTTTATCATAACTGTTATCAAAGATAAATGATAGACTATGTATTCCCAAAAATTAAATTAACTCCAATACATAGCTTTTATCCATTCCTTTATAGTCTTAATATTAAATGAATATAAATAATTGTATTCCGTAAAACATGCGGCTACACAAGCTTGACATGAATCTTTTGTGCAATGGTTAAAGGCCTTTTTAAATCCTACATCCAAATAATTCAAAGCTTTACTTTTGCCAACCATAAGTGAGCACGGATAAACAGAACCATCAGTGTCTACATTACAAAACAAATCTCCCGCCCAACATTTAAGGTTATCTACTTTACAATCGAGCGTTGTTTTTCCATAATCCTGCCAATTCAAAAGATGATATAAATAACTAAATGAAGAAGATATCGGTGCCCCATTTTTCTTTTTAAAAATAAGCTTTTTTATCGTCTTTTTGTATAATTCATCTTGAGGTTTTAAAGAATCTAAATTTCTACCCATTATTTCATTGTGATGAAGAATTTGAAAAGATGCCAAAAACCCATATTTACTAGCTGTTTCCAAAACAAAATTTATTCCTTCTAAATTATTTTTTGTAAGTACTGTGACTGTCCAAAAATTAATCTTTCCTTTTATAAATTTAATAGCATTCATCACATTTACAAAACCACCCTCACCTCGATTACTATCATGCATCTTCTCTGGGCCATCTAAACTTAAAATCAAATGATCTAATTGGTTTAGTCTAAACATTTTAGATTCAAGCAAATATCCATTTGAATCTAAAGTAACAAATAAGCCTTTACCTTTCGCATAATCAATAATATCACCAATATCCTCTCTAATCAGCGGTTCCCCACCCCATAAACCAATTCTTTGTGCTCCCATTTTAGTTATTTCGTCAATTAAATTGAAAATTTCTTTAGTAGACAATTCTTTCTGTTTACGATTAGGTATATTACAATAATTGCATTTTGATATGCACCTATTCGTAACAGAAAGCATAACGTTTAAAGGTATGCGCTGTCGCAAAACATTACCTTCTACCGCACCTAATCCCATTTTAAATAAATTCTTTAACCTCATTCTAAGCATTATTTAATATTTTCTTAATAGAGTCACAAATATATTTAACCTCTTTTTTATCTAACCCCGGGTATACCGGTAAATGTAAAATATTCTTTTCCAAACGAACTGCATTAGGACAATTCACATCATGAGCCTTCATATAGCCATAAGACACATCTATCCCTTTTTTTAATAACTTATTCTTCAAAAAACTCCTGTTTTCAGTTTGTAGGGGGAAACTGGTAAAAATATTTTTTATATTTCCTTGTGGAAAATACGGAAGGGTTAACCCTTTGACTCCTTTTAAATTATCTATAAAATACGAAGCATGTTGTATCCGTTTATTATTTAATAAATCTATTTTTTTTAGCTCTTCAAAACCGGCTTCGATTTGCAAATAATACGGGACTAAACGATAATACTCTTTTGGTAATTTATTATCCAACTTTTTTTTTGCATCATAAACTTTATCTATAATATCTAAATCCCCCAGATTAAATAAACAAATAATAGGAAACAAACCATAAGGAAAAATAAATGGATGAGTAACCGTTTTCATAATTAAGGATTCAAACACCCTTTTAAATATCTGCGATTTATTTAAAAAATCATATTCATTGACTTCATTTCGAATCTTTGCTGCTAGATCATTTTTATCAGTAACTACCAGCCCACCGCCTAAAAGGAATACATTCTTTGTAACTCCAAAACTAAAATATGCCGCATCTCCTAAAATAGCGGATTTTTGCCCTTTATACTCAGAACCGTAAGCTTGCACACAATCGCCGATAATAACTAAATTATATTTTTTAGCTATTCTAACAACTTCATCCATATTACAAGGCAGACCATATAAATGGGTCGGAATAATAGCCTTGGTTTTAGAGGTTACTCTTGCCTCAATAGACGAAACATCTAAATCCCAACTCTGAGAATTAATATCTACAAATATCGGATTATACTTTAAAAATTTAACGATTTCGGGGACAGCCCAATAAGTAAATGCTGGCAATATGACTTCACTACTTCTGGATAAGCCCAAATTCTTCAAAATCAAAAATAATCCCATTCTTGCTGAAGGCACACAAATTGCATTTTTTACACCAAGATATTCAGCAAATTTTCCTTCCAATAGTTGCCGGTTTTTTTGATTTTCATAAGGGTTTAAAGTATTACTAAAACTCTTTATCAACACTTTAGCTATTTTTTTAAATGAAAAATTCGGTTTAAATCGTGGGACAATATACATACTATTTTAAAAATTTTATGCTATAAAAATTTAACTTTTTATAAGCATTTCCTTATGATATTAAAACTGTTAGAAATACACTCATCCATATTTTTATACCAAAACAACCCGGTTCTCCCAGCTAAAATAAGATTTTTATATATACCAAGATCATTCTTAACTTTTCGAAGTCTATGACTATATCCTAAATCGTATATTGGGTAAGCATTTAAAACACGTTCAATATTTGTAAAATCAATATCCTCACGCTTACCAATCAAACCAACTTTTATAAGATCCTGTTTTATCCTGTCAACTAATTTATCGGGATGATTCCAAACTTCATCATTCTCCTTACAAGTAACTTCCACACATAAACCAGATTTATTTTTAGGCACTAAACTTTCATCAAACATGACGGGATTAGTAACCCTATTAAATATAATATCTTTTTCTCCAAAATAACACCACTGAAAAAAATCTCTAGTCCTGTTGTTTAATACAATATTATAAGAAATCAAAGAAAGATATTTTAAATTGGTTTCCGAAAAGTTCAGTAGCCGGGCAATATCATTAATTGAGCCGGTCCATATCAGTTTATCACACTCTAAAGTTTCATTATTTGTACTAAGTGATTGTATTTTTTCATTTTTACAAGTAATGTTTTTAATGTTTTCACCTGTTAGAATAATTCCTCCTTCTTTACGGATACCTTCCATCAGATTATCACAAAACGAACCAATGCCCCCTTTAGGATACAAGAATAATGTTGGACTTAATTGAGGCTTAATACTAAGCCTAAATAAATCCCAAAGATGGGTATGAGGAAGCTGTTTATCAATAATTGCCATAGCCATACCTGTATTAGCCCAATCAACGTCCAGCATATTTGGGGAAATTCCCATAAATTTCTTAGTATACTCTCTAAAAAAAGATTTATATATTGTAGGACCGTAATTATTTAATACGCCCTCTTGAAAATTACTGGCATTTTTATTTTTTTTAAAAATTTTGAAAATCAAATCACGCACGGTTTTAACCTGAAAACTTAAAGGAAGATTGAAAAAAATATTCGGACGTAACGGCCATTGATGATATTTTCCTTTGAAGTACACTTTACTATCACGAGGGATAGTAACTATATCATCTCTTAAAATTCTTTTAATAAATCTTGTAATCCAAGATACACTGGTAAAAAAACGATGAGGGCCAATATCAAAAGTACAACTATCATACTTAAAGCTTTTTGCAAGACCGCCTACCGTATTTTCTTTCTCAACAACAACTACTTTAAACCCTTTCTTAACTAACTCATAACCTATAGTTAGGCCACTAATGCCTGCTCCAACAATAACAATAGATTTATTATTCATAATAGCCAATTTTTACTAAAAAAAATTATTTATTTCAATATATTGATTTTAAATTATTAATATATCCTTTAAATTGTTTAGTGTCAATAAATCAAATTGCCAAAGACGCCCTTATAAAAAGCCTTATTTTATTAAACTTTTTTGAATTCCTAAATGACCAATTCTTATAAAAAACCCCTTTTTGGAACTTAACTAACAAGGAATTTAAAGTTTATCTAAAAAAAAATTTATCTTTTCATCACTTCATATCAATACTTTCTCAAATGAAAAAGTTTTAAACCCTTAGGTTAAAGCCATCATGTTCATTTCACCCCCCTCCTTTATCGGAAAAATACCTGCTCCAAAATCAATTAATATTATAAATTTTATTTCCCTTTAACATTAAATTAAATATAAATCAAAAAAGACTATTTTTAAATACTTATAACTATTTTTTATTTTTATACTTCGACATGAGAATTAAAAACCACTGCAAATATTCCATTCCTTCTCTCAAACATTTAAAATGAGAATTACCTAAAGTCCTTTCCTTCCAAATAGTAGCGATTTCTGTTATTTTAAAACCCTTTAAATAAGATTTAATTACTAATTCGAATCCAAGGGTATAATATTTAGATTTTAAAGGTCCAATGTTATTTAATAATTCGCGTCGAAACATTTTATAAGCATTCGTTGAATCTAAAGTAGGTACTTTCAATATAAAATTAGTTATCCTACCCAATAATTTAGAAATCCTACCCTTTAAAAAATTATTCTGTTGTGCTTCTCCATCTTTCATATATCGAGAAGCACAAACAAAATCAAAACCATCATGAATTATCTTATTAAGCATTGCTGGTATATCATTAATATTATCAGCATGATCACCCATTACAACAACAATGATATCACCGATACTATTCTCAAATCCAAATCTCAAACATCGACCCAAACCACGCCTCTCAGGATTATTAATCAGAAATATTTTACTATCTTGATCAACATGCTTTTTAACTATCAGCAATGTAGAATCGGTAGAATCATCGTTTACAATAACTATCTCATAAAGTATTTTATATTTGGTTAAAATAACTTTCAGTTCTGCCAAAAGACTGTCTATACACTCTTCCTCATTAAATACTGGAATAATTATTGATAATTTATATTCTTTTGACGATTCCATAAGTAAATCTAATATTAAAATCTGATTAATATAATTTTGATTTTTAGTAAAATATAATTACTATTTACCCCTATTGTCCAATTGAATCATAAATAAATTTTACCAAGAGGGTGTTTCATTAAATCACAAACAGTATTACTGAAGGAAAAATCAGTAAAAATAAATTTTACGATTAAGATATTCTTCATTCTGTAGATATTGTATAGCAAGACAGAACAGTAGTCCAGTTTTTCTGTTCAACATGAGCATTATCATTTTTTTGTAAGCGCGTGAGCGTGTAAATTGAACATGAATTTTACAATTAACAAAATAAATGATAGATCAATTACCCCGTGGCAAGCTACGGAATCACTGGTAAAAGTTACCGGGATACGCAATCAAATAACAAATATTTTTTCTTGACTTACTTTTTAATTAATTTAGCAACAGTGCCTTTTGATAAAAAACGTAAAATACGTTACAATTCACCTTCACGAATAACAATAAAAGTAAAAAAGATTTACAGATTAATGAATATTAAGCAAAGATTAACTCCATATATTATTTAAAAAATGTAGTGCCTGGGAAATTTTAAATTTCTTTTGTTTTCAATAGATTTTCACAATAAAGTGTCAAAGTTGGGAAAAACCCTGCGTTTATTAATTCAGTTACTTTATCTCGGGCTTAGAATAATGGCCAACTAAAACCCCATTTATCCACTTTTCAGAAACAAGCAAATAATTAGCTCTCATCCAATCAATAACGGCTTGTGAATTATGATCCAATTTATAATTTTTTTCCCATCCACCCGAAACAAGCCAGATTCTATTAAATTTTAAAAATCTCTTCCCCGTTAAATCAATATAATAAGAACCTCTATACCCATAATTATCATAAAATACGGGGTCTTTTTTATAATTACTCAAACTCAACAAATCAGTCCTATAAGATTTTCTAACCTTTTTGTTTTTATAGAATATTCCCCTATAATAAATATCTTGAACCTCAGGAAATATAAAATAAAAACTTTTATACCCTTCACCCCAATAATAATAAAAGGGGAAATCATAAGAGCTATTAGAAAAAGCTATTATGTCGTCATCTTGAACCCTATTTTTCAAATAATCTACAACCGGTTGAATAGGTATTCTTTCAAAAACACCTATATGATATTCTTTTTCAGACGGAATCTTATAATTAAAATAATTTACTAAGGAAAAGGTATTAAGTAAAATTAAAAAAAAAATAATGCCCTTTTGTAAATTTATTCTCCTATAACTTTCAATACCTAAGCTTAAAAAAACCAAATAATAAGGATAAAAAGGTATAGCAATCCGTGATATAAATATAGGAGTAGATAATGAGATTATCAAAAGCGCGCCCAAAGGTATGATAAAAAAAATACCAACAATAAGAATTGCTCTTTTATAATTAATAATGCTGGATTTCAAACCCGAAACTATAAGACCTAATAATAAAACTATACATATTAAAAAAACATTCGGACTAACTGTATAACCAAGATTAAAATTACAGAATAATATATATATATCAAAAAAACTGATATTAGGTATCCAAAACTTATCATTTACGCTATTAAAATGAGTATAAAAAATTTTCGCAAGGGGGCAAAATAAAAACAAAGCTATAACTGTAGATAACATCCAAATTTTTATTTTTTTTCTATATGCTGGCATCAATACTATGATTAATTGGGGTGCTAAAGCTAAAAATAAAATATAACTCGTATAAAACGATAAAGTTTGAACAATAATTAGTAACAACCATATCCATCGTTTATCATCTTTTAAAAATCTTACAAAAAGATAATTCGCCCAAAGCCCAAAAAACATAGCCTGAGAATATCGAGCTAATTCTTGAGAATACCAAATATGAAAAGGAGAAACAGCCAAAAGAAACGACGCTATAATAGCAATTTTTTTGTTAAACAATAATTTAACAAAAAAATATAATAAAGGGATAGAGATACAGCCAAAAAACATAGCAGGTAGCCTTAAAAAAAACTCATTTGCATTAGTCATATGAATAAAATACTTTACCATCAGCATATGTAGCGGCCCTTGCAGGATTATATTAGATACCACTTTAAACGGATACTGGCATAAAAAGACCATAAACGCTTCATCATGCCAAAGGTTATGTTCGCCTAATTTATATAGTCTTAAAATAACGCCTATAAAAAAAATAAGAACTAAATTTTTTTTTGATTTATCTTCTTCCATTTTTTATAAAAATATTATTTCATAAAACCCCAACTTGTACCCAATAAACCGCCCCGCTTATTCACCTGGATATGATGGGATTGTCCAATATATTTCGTATGCCTCTTATAAATCAATTCTATATTTGAGCTATAAGCATTTATTTTTTTAAAAAAAATACTTTTAATTAAAAATTTAAAAAAATTGTTCACAGCTCTAAAATGCATTAGTAGTCTAAATAAGTAGAATTTAAAATTATATAGGTTCTGTATACTCCATAATAAGATCTTTGGATTAAACCACCAAAAGAATGATGTCTTCCAAATGTATTTTTTCATTTCATCCAAAGATGAGTAATTGTTTGCTATTATAGGATGCATAAAATCATATTTTCTATAATCCCAAACATTTATTTTAGAAAATAACTCTTTAGACAAAACAGTACCTGGTAACGGTGTTAGATATGAAACAAAAAATACAAATTGTTTCATATTATTTATTTCCCTTATCATATTCATCCAAACAGAACGATTATCATTCGGTAGACCAAAAATCAAATAAATCTCGGTTATAGGTATTTTTACGCGCTTAATCATTTCTAATGCTTCACCTACACAATTACGATCATAACTTTTGGATAATAATTTCATATTGTTATCTGAAAATCGCTCAATCCCCAGAGAAACCGAAATTAGCCCAGTATCTCTAAACTTTTTCAATAACTGTCTATTCTCTATTATTTCATCAACTCTTGTTCTCACAGAATATTTTATTTTCAATTTTCTCTTTTCTATCTCATTTAAAAAATTCGAATTCCTTTCTTTATCGTACAAAAAATCATCATCTCCAAAAACAAATGAATTTTTACCGTAACATTGATTCAACAACTCTAACTCCTCAAACATTTTATCAAGTCCTCTCCGTCTTAAAGTATATCTCCAATGTGTTGTTGAAGAACAAAATTTACACTTATAAAAACATCCTCGGGAAAAAGTACACCCTATACTATTTTGCCAAGAAAAAGGAATTCTTTTAGCCTTCAAAGGCAGAAGATGATATGCGGGAATTGGCAAAGAATCTATATCTTCAATTAATGGCCTAGGGATAGTTTTAATAAATTTACCATCAAGAATGTATGCCAATCCCCTTACTCCAGAAAAATCATTTTTATTTTCGCGATTCGATATCTTTTGCACCAACTCCAAAATAGTCTTTTCTCCCTCTCCCATTATAATATAATCAATACTATCACATATCCTAAGACTTTCTTCCGGTACAGCTGAAAAATGTATACCTCCAGCAATAATTATAATCTCAGGGAAATATTCTTTTATCAATTTTGCCATAGCCATGCAATAATATGTCTTAAAAGTAAAAGAATTGCTAATAGCCACTATATTGGGTTTTAGTTTGGATATTTCTTTAAGCACATCTTTATAATTAAACCTGTTTACATAAGAATCAATGATACTCACATCAAATCTAAAACTCTCTAAATATGCTGCGAGAGATAATACTCCATTATTCGGAAAATAAACACCATGACGAACAGGAATAAAATTGGCTGGAGGTTCTACAAAAACAACTTTCATCATTATAAATTAATCTCTCCAAACTTTAATACTTCGAAAAGACTTATTACTCTTATTTAAAAAGTTAAGGTGTCTATAGTGGAAATATCTTATTAAACTCTGGTATCTACCACTTCTTTTATTAGCCTTATCTCCTACAAAGAACAAAATTCGCACAATAATTTTAAAATCGAAAAATAGCTGAAAAAATTGAAACTTTCGCCATTGCGGATTAAATAAACTTTTTGCCCATCTCACAGGGTTATAAAACCATTTCATATGTATTAATATATTGTAAATCTCAATTTTATTTAAAGATATTTTATAAAGTTCCATTACCGCGTTATACATATTATATTTACGATAATCATAAATTTTAATAGTCTTCTCTTTTATTCCTGTTTTATATAAAGGCGTTCCAGGAAATGGCGTCAATATTGTTGACCAAAGAGTATTGACTTTTACCTTCTCAGCTTTCATCAATATCTTATTTATATTTTCTTTACTCTCATTATAAGAACCAATAATAGTCAACCCCTCAAACACAGGAATTTTAGCCTTTTTGATATATTTGGCAGCTAAAAATATTTGCTCTACTTGAGTCTTTTTATCCCATTTATCTAAACATTTTTGAGAAAAACTCTCTATGCCTACAACCACGGAGATTAGCCCTAATTTTCGAAAATCGTAAAGAATATCTCGATTTTCTATCAATATATCTACTCTCGTCGCAAATCTAAATTTAATTCGAAAATGTTCCTTGCCTAATAGTTCTAAAAATCTTAAATTTCTTTCTCTATTACATAAGAAATCCGCGTCTTCAAACGTAAATTCAAAAATTTTATATCTTCCAACCAAGAGCCTTATTTCTTCTAAAATATTTTCTGCTCCCCTGCACCTGTTTTTATATTGCCACAATAAGGATTCTGAACAAAATGTACATTTATTAGAACATCCTCTTGAAAACACACAACCGATTGTTCCCCCCCTAGCCAAGGGAGCTTTAACTTTATCTTTAAAAAACAAAAAATGGTAAGCAGGTAAAGGCATTTCATCTAAATCCTCAATACACAGACGCGGAGGAGTTTTAATAATTTTTTTTTCTAATTTAAAAGCTAAGCCCGGTATGTCTTTCATGTCTATTTTTCTTTTCCCACTTTTCAAAGAATTTACTAAATCTAAAAAAGAATGTTCGCCTTCTCCTATTATTATATAATCAATATCTTCACATATTTCCAAACTCTCCAAATATGCAAACGAGAAATGATGTCCCCCAACTATAACAATTGTTTTTGGAGAAATCTCCTTTACAAGCTTAGCTAAAACCATGGCATGATAAGCAGTACAGGTCGTACTTGTTATACCTACTACATCCGGACTTTCACATTTTATATAATTGACTAGTTTATTCATATTAAAACGAAAAATCCAAGGTTCAACGACTTTCACATCATAACCCCATTTCTCAAGAAAACTTGCAATTGAAAGAATACCGTTATGCGGACAATAAAACCCTAATCTAACAGGAATAAAATTTGAAATTGGCTCTGTTAATAAAATTTTCATTTTTTTTTAAAAGCTTTTATAGCAAAGTTAGAACCCGTAAATATATTAAGATATTTGTTTTTACTAACAAATAAATTGTATCTGTCTAACCATCTTTCATAAAACTGCAAAATTTTATTATTCTTCTTAGGTATAAAAAATTTCAAAAAAGGCGGGAAAAAATATAAATAAGTAGACTCATCAATATCAAAACCTATCCTCTTTAATAATTCATAAGCATAACTTAAAGAATAACTATATCCATAAGAATAATCTTTTATATTGAATCTTTTTTTTATCCAAATTTTCAAAGAAAAAAAAAATTGAAACTTATTATTAAGATTTAATATTAATTTACCTCCAGGTCTTAATACTCGATATAATTCCGTTAAAGCTGACTCTATATTTTTAAAATGATCTAAAGTAGAATCAGACACTATTAAATCAAAAGAATTATTCTTAAAAGATATTTCACGAACATCGCAAACTAAGCATCTTTTTGCATTTATATTTCTATCTCTATAAAAACTTTTTATTGTTTCTTTGGAAATATCAATTCCAAATACCATTTGATATCTACCTTGAAGCCATTCAAAAATGCCCTTGGGGACCAAAGCATCTTCAAATAAATCCGTAACTAAAACCTTTTTATTTCCTGGCTCATCCCACTTATCAATAAGACTAATTATCTCTTTATTTTTTTTTTTACAAAACAAATTATTCCTCAAATAATGTTTTCCCTTCATAATTACTTTATCCCAATCTTCTCCATTCATTTCATCAACATCATCTATTATTTTCATAACCATTTATTAAAAAAGTATAAATATCGAAAAAAAGGATTACCGCTAAACTTGCTAAGTAATTTCACCATTCCCGCATTATGCAAATAAACCCTTCCAATAAGATAATTGACACTATTCAAGGCATTTCTATTTATTTCATAAAAAAACTCATGAGATATACCTTTACCTCTAAAAGATTTAGAAAGAGCAAAAAGTATTGCATGAGCCATAGAAATATCTACTACCTTTGCAAAATTAGGTAATGTTTTATAGGCTAAAAACCCTGCCATAATACCCCCTTCTTCAGCAACAATTATTTTATTAGCATTTTTACCTTTACAGCAATTAATCACATTCTCCACATAATAATCGTTTGTTTTTTTTATCTGTAACAATTTGTCAAAAGAATAATGGCTTTTTAATAGACCCGATACATCTTTTGCTATTTTTTTTAACTGTATAGCATCTCCCTTTTTAAAATCCCGAAATTTCAGTTTAAGGTTGTTCCCGTTATTATCTATTTTTTCCACTTTATCAAAAATTTTTACTCCTTCAACAGTCAAAATATTAAATCCTAATTCTTCTAAAACAAACTTACTGGTAAAATCCATTAAATCAATCCTTAGGCTTAATCTTTTAAGCTCTTTTCCTAAACAATATTTTATGAGTGATTTTAAAAGAGACCTCTTTATAATAATCATATCTGATTCAGATCCTATTGCTTTAAAGCACCCTATATTAGCCATTGAAACATCAAAGTATAAGGAATCCCATTCCTTAAACTCTAAGGTAATTACACCAACTAATTCATATTTATCTCGTGCGACAAAAATTACATTTAAAAAATTATTTTTTTCTATTTTTTCAATATCCTGCAATAAATAATCTATATATTTTTTCCTATCAATCAGAGAATAATCCCGGTAAAAATAAAATAAATCTTTAGACAATAAAGTTCTTAATTCCAACGTATTATCTCTGTTCCTATTAAATTTGTTAACGGTTATTCTCATTTTAAATATTTAAAACTAGTTAAATTATTTAAAAAAAATAATATTATCTTCATCATAAACCAAAGTATTCATAACAAATATATTCATAATTACTACATAAAAAAGCTTAATTAGTTTAAACGAGTTATATCTGCTATATGAAAAATTATTACATTTAATCTTTAATTCCTTACATTGATATTTGAATAAATTTTTTATTACTCTTAAATGATTTCCCTCTATATCTATTATTTCCTTTCTAAAACACTTTACCCCGCAACCAGGATCATGTATTCTCACTCCCACAAAAAAAGATATAATCAAATTTGTAATAAAAGACATTCCTTTTCTAAATATAGACATACTTCCTCTTTGTAAACGCCAGCCTAAAACAACATCCTTGCCTTTTTCTATTTCCCCAACAAACAAAGATAGGCTTTTTACAGAAAAAGCCATATCATCATCCAATACTATAATTACGTTTCCTCCGCTTATTTTAAGCCCCGTATATATAGCATTGTGTTGTCCTCTATTCTTTTTAAATTTAACGATTCTAAGACAAGAATCCCTGGCATAAATATCTTCTAATAACGCAGCGGTATCATCTGTACTAGCATCATCGATAAAAATTATTTCGTATCTTCCAACATATCCGTTAAATTCCTTTTTTAATTCTCTATACAAGTTTTCTATATATCTATTGCCATTAAAAATAGGCACCACTATAGATAAATACAACGCACCAATCAATTTCACAATATTCTAAAGATTAACTTATATATAATTAAAATTTATATGCGATAATAATTACCACACAGAATTCAACAAATTAAATAGCCTTTTTAAACGTGAACATACTTCCAGATTCTATCTCTTCCAAAATTTTTTTATACATTCGCTTTACTTGATTAAGCCTATCATAATCCACGTCAATAACTTTCTTTGCGATATCATTACAATAAAAACAATCACTACAATCTAACTGTTTACAATTTCTATTTTGAAATCCTTCAATAAACCCCTTTAATTTCTCATTGTTTATAAATATGAAATTTTTCTTTGGTAAATCTCTAAGTTTCAATAACTTAAATATATTAACTTTTGAAGGCCTAAGCATATATTTTAGGCATCTAATGAATTTCTTAAAATCAAAAGATGACCATCCAGCAAAAGGGCTTAATATATCTAACAAATTACCTTGATAATTTCTTTCACTATAAGCTCTAACAATACTATAGATTTTTTCTCTAGACAGGTCTCTACCTACTATCTTAAAATTATTTATACCCAAACCCTCATAATATTCCAAATCTTCAGGTCTAATCCACCCAGAGCGAATAATCTGTGATAAATCAGTTAATCTATACCATGAACAAAACATAAGACAATAATCAATATGAAATCCTTTTAATTTATGAATAGACTGTGAACCATGAGAAACTAATGTGTAATGATATTGGGATAAAGGACAATTGTATAAACAGGCTGAATTAACCATTAGAACAATTTTACATTTTACAGCTTTTTTCATTAAGCGCAGAAAACTAAAAGAACGGTTGTTGTCTATATTCAAAACTATACTATCCACACCAAAATTATCCCACATCTTAGCTTTTTCAATAGAATCAATATTGGCTACCACAGAAGCTCTAACTTTTATATTAGGATAATTTCTATTAATCCAATTAGCAAGATAAGGAATGGCAACTGTCACACTATCCGTTCCGCTTTTGGCTAGAAAATCAACAAACTTTCTCATTTTTTTCTGTCCTTTACGAGTAAACTCCACATTGCCCATACAAGCCGAATTCAATAAATAATTAAATTTATATCCCTGCTCATGAATTATCTTTATATGACGAATCATAGCTTTTTTGGTTAAGTAAGGCAAAGAAATTGAGGGTCTGCCTCCACCAAAACAATCTGACTGAAGCTTACCAAAAACTTCCTTTACCTTTAAGCCCTCTAAATCTTTTATCAGACTGTCATCCCAATTTGTAGGCACAATTAATTGCATTAATTCTTTCTTTTTTTCAATCCAACACTCAAATATTTTTTATATGTACTTTTCTACTATGACTTCCTTTTACACACTCTATCTAAAACAATATTTATAAAAAAAACTAAATTCGGAAACATTTTAAAAAAAACACAACATTTTTTCATAATTAATACTTTTAAAAAAAAAGCTGGGATATAACCTCGTCTCCATGCTGTGTGACGACCTTCCATCCAAGAAATCAATGAGTTTAAATAATAATTTTCATTTTTCTTTAAATGCTGTTTTAATACATGCAAATCGTAACCACTTTCCAAATAATTTTCATCAATAAGCCCATCTTTGACAGCTTTATCATAAAGTACCGTCCCCTTATAAAACACCAAATAATGGATATGCAGCATGAATGGTTTAGGTATTTTCTGAATTAAATTAATTCCCCCTAAAAGATCTTCATGTCTCTCGTAAGGATTGCTTACTATAACATCATACATAGGATAGACTTTAGATGAGTATTCATGTATTATGCCTCCTGCCCTTATGATTTCAGCGGAATCAATATTCCTATTAAAAATTATTTTATTTACGCTTTCACTCCCGCTCTGAATTCCCATATTCAATATTTTAAGGCCTGCTTTGACTAAAATATTTAATTTAATATCACTGACTGTTTCAGGAGAACAGTTCATAAAAAAAGGTAAATTTATTTTTCTTTTATACATTAATGAAAATTCTTCAATTTCATCTTGATTCCTCCGAAAAAAGTCATCTTCAATAAAAAAAATAAAGTCTAACTCTTTCAAATTTCTTTTTAAAATTTGCAAATATTCTACAATTTTATTTATACTTACTTTTCTTATTTTCCATTGATAGCTATCATACCGGCTATTAATACAATAAGAACAGCGTTTCGGGCAACCTCTTACTCCAAACAAAAAAACAGCTTTCTTCTTAAGATGAGTATATCTTCCACTCAAATCCTCTTTCTTTGACTTTACCAACCTGCCGGAAACTAACATATTTACACCCGAAGAATAATCCGGCAAAGGCAAAATATCTAAATCTTCTATAAGAGGCCCCTTTTTATTTTTAATTATTTTTTCGCCATTTCTAACCCATAAATTACTTATACTACTGTAGTCTTTATTGTTTAAAATACTTTCAGTCAATTCTATAAAAACTCTTTCCCCTTCTCCTATTAAAACAATATCAACCAAATCAATGTATTCTTCAGGACAAATACTGGGATGAACCCCACCTACAATCAAAATTTTATTCCTTAATAAATCACTCGATTTTATTGATTTTATTAGTTGTTTAGCCTTAATAGCTGAATACTCAATGCAAGACAGGCCTATAATCTTAGGGTCTTGGTCTTTTAAAGCAGTAATAACATGTTTTATTTCAGAATCTGTGTAAGTCAGATTGCGTGTATTGAGAATATATAACTGAGGACTAATGCCTATTTCTTTTAAACTAGCTTTAAGACTCCTAATCCCTAAATTAACAAGGGATGTCCCAATTAAAGCAACATCTATTTGTTTTGCCATCCCGCCCCTCTATCATCAAATATATAAACCGGTTTTCGCCGTCTCTCATTCTTTTCAGTAAACCAAACTTTTTTAAGTAATTTTTCATTTGACTTTACAAAAATTTTTGTATTAATCCTAAATTTCGATTTTATTTTAAATTTAATATCATCTTTCACTCTTTTTCTATTAAAATTATCAAATTTATTATTAAAACTGATATAAACCACTACCTGATCAATAAGATTATCGTCCTTTATGATTTCCAGATAAGCAATTTCTACATCTTTATTTTTTAAAACTAAAGACCTTATATCTTCCAAATTTATCAATACTCCCTTCACTTTTAATAATCTGTCAACTCTGCCTAAAATAGGTCCTAACCGTAAAGAATTCCACCCACACTGACAAGGACCTTCAAAACTAGAAGTGATGTCCCCTAACACATATCTTATCAAAGGGAAAGCTTGAGCATCAAATACAGTAATAGCTAAAACTCCTCTATTTCCAGGTTTTACAATATTATGAGTCTTAATATCTAAAACTTCTAAATAAAAAAATTGTGCAGGTATATGGTACCCTTGACCTTTATTGCAAACCACACCGCAAATGGGTCCTTCACTAGCTCCATAAACCGGTCTAATATCGCTTCCTTCCCATACTTTTTCTAATTTCACCCCTAAATCATTAAATTTAAAATCATGATTGACTATATTCTCTCCTGAAACACAAATAAGCCTTGGTTTAATTTTTTTTTGCATTTTTCTATCTTTAGCATAAGCACCCAGCTTAAATAAAAATGACGGTGAACCTAATAAAACATCTGGCCTAAGTTTCTCCATATTATGCAACTGAGATTCAGTGAACCCAGGTCCAAACCTTAAACTGCAAGATTCTTTTTTATACAGCCCCAACCAATTATGCAAACCGGCAATCCACATGCCCATACCTAAAGGATAAGTAATTTGAACTAAATCTTTTTTCCTTATGCCGGCCAAACCATGAAGAATATAAGTTATTTGAGCTAATCGTAAAAAATCTTTTTTTGTCCAAGGCAAATAAATCGGTCTAGCTGTAGTTCCAGAAGTAGTGGAAATATCTATCCATTTATCCTTACTTACGGCTGGGATATCCCAATTATATTTATGCAGGTCTTTTCTTCTTACTAACGGCAGTTTTTCAAAATCACTAAATTCTTTAATTTTATCAGGGGACAATTTAGCATTATCATACAATCTTCTGTAGAATTTAGAGTTATTATAAGCATAACTAACAGTTTCTTTTATTTTTAAAAATTGTTTTTTTCGAATAAAATCAAAAGGTTGATGATTAAATTTAATATACTTTTTTAAAGAAGGACTCTTCATAAATCTCTTACATAATTTTAAAAAAAATTAGCATTAAATGATATCAATCCGAAACTAATCAGTAATTTAGCTAATTTCCCTTACAATTCTTTCTAAACTTGCCCTGTTCTTACCTTTAAACCAACACAATGGGTCTTCAGCAAACAGATTGCCATATACTTGATAAGCTTTACCTCTGCATCCATAACATTTACCCTTTAAAATGCACCGCCCACATTCCCCTTCTAAATACTCATCACTTTTTCTTAATTTTTTTATTAAAGTAGAATCTTCCAGGATTTGCAACAACGATTCGTTCCTTACGTTACCTATACTAATATCTATCCCAGAACAAGGAAAAACATCACCACAAGATGTAATATAACAGCTATAATCATTTCTTCTACAAAAAAATCCGGCTATAGGTGGTACAGGTATCCATTCATAATTATACTCATTCTTATCTATTTCACTTAGTTGAAAAAACAACTTGTTAGCTTCTTCTTTAGACAAAAATAAATCCTTCATCTTAGATGCCCTGCCTTGAGGAGTTATCAATTCCATAATCGGAAGAATATTATTATTCCTAGCCCATCGCCAAATCACAGATATTTCTTGAATATTTGTTTTGCAAATAATGCTTTCTATAGCAACTTTAGGATTATTCAACAAGCCATACCCTTTTTTTAATACGCTGGATATTACTTTTTGAACCTTTTTAAAAGAACCATTCTTTCCAACTAGATAGTCATGTATTTGGCCATCATTTATAGCATTGAGTTTTATTATAATATGTACCTTATTTTTATAAAAATAATCTAATTTTTTTGTGTCGAGTAACAGACCATTAGTTAAAATTATAATTTCCAAATCATTATTCTTAATAAAATCAATGATTTCTTCCAATCCCTTATACAATAAGGGCTCGCCACCGCCTACAATTACTACTTGCTTGATGCCAATATCCTTTCCTTCTCTTATAACTTTTTTGATCTCTGATATTGACAATTCATTATCTACTGCCTTACCAGCATTGGTAAAACAATACATGCAAAAGTTGTTACATTCTCTAGAAAGTTCAATATCTATGGATTGAATTAATCTTTCACTTTTTAACATATCTATTGGCATTAGCCAAGTTTCCAAATTAGGAGGAGTGGTATTTTTACACATTCTTTTTAACCAATTCTATTAATACTTATACATTTTAGATCTATAAACTTTTCAATACACACTTTATCTGAAAATTTGCTATTTAAAAAATATTTTTTATCTGGAAGGCAAAAGCCATAATTAAGAAACCTTATATATAAGTTTTATTACAGAGAAATGAAAATAAAAATTTTTTATATTAAAAAGCTTTTATATGTACTCATTTAAATTCGCGTTACTTTATAATTACGTCACCATTGGGAAAAAATAATAAACCAACCCAAATTTAATCATCAAACTATTACTTTTTAGCTTATATGAATAAGTTTATTACCCATATTTTCTAAATCCTTCCAGCACAAATAAATTCCAAATAGATTTCCATCTTAATTTCATTACCCAATTAAGCTCTGTAATAGAAGCGCACCAGCATTCATTACATTTCTGTGATGACGATTTTTTAAATACTTCTTTTAAATCAGGAGAACTTAGATAAGTTCCCGTAAAATTCCTATCTTTAGGGCAACAAAGAATTTTTCCATCGGGCTCTACACGAAAAAATAAGTTTCCGGCTGTACAAAGAATTTTTTTTTGATTAGGCCAGCTTTGATAATATTCCAATGTATCTAATGAATTATAAATGGTACATATTTTTTTTTTCTTTACATCTATCAAGTAATTCAGAGCTTTTCTATATTTTTCAATATCCGGAAGCAAAGGGTTAATCTGTTTTGCACCCAAACTAGTCAAGGAAAGCGGCTGAAATCTTATTGGGATCTTATAAAACTCACCAAACTTTAAAATATCTTCCATAAAATCAACATTAGCCTTATTAATTGTTGAAAGAAGAAGTACTTTTTTGTTTTTCTGAATAGCCTTATTTAAAAAAATTAAAAGTTTTTTATAACTACCAACACCCCTTATAGAATCGTGAATATTTTCCGACCCTTCATAACTTAAAAATATTTTATCAACACTAAAGATCTCTGAAGAGAGAGAAGGGGTTATACTTCCATTAGTATTTAAATATACACAATGATTGATTTTTTTGGCGTGGTATATTATTTCTTCAATATCTTCTCTTATCAAAGGTTCCCCTCCGGTAAAAAAAAGTGTAGAAATTTTTAGGGTTTTCAGCCTATCCAAAGCCGAAAGTATTTCTATAGTAGATAATTCTTTCTGGGGAAAGGACTTGAGATTACAATAAAGGCAATCCTGATTACATCTATAAGTAATAGCCCAATTTAAAGCTATAGGTAATGTTTTAACCCTCAAAACCTTATTTACAAGTACTCTTATACCTAAATTATAAATATTACGGACATTATTCATTTGTGAAAACCAAAAATACTCATAAAAAAACAACTTTTATTCTTAAACTACTCATCTCCAATTAGTTTTACCAAAGTTTATATTCTTAATATATTAACGTACTTTCCAAATTTTTAAAAACGTCATATCCCTTGACTTGAATTTTTAATAATATTATAATAACATCATGTTGAAAAATGTCATGTCTTTATTTTTTGTGAATATACTTATATTTTCTTTTATTCCTCTAACCTTTGGAAGAACAAATTCACATATAAATAATATTGATATAACTACTTTTTTATCTAAAAAAGTTACCACGTCTTATATTATTATGTCTACCCCTCTTTTAAATAAAAAAAAAGAATCTTCTGAACAAGACAGCAATCCAGAAGAAGAAATAGCTTATAGACCATACATACAAAAATCTTCCCAATATGCTTATAAAAAACAATATAGCAAAGCGGAAAAAGAACTTAAAAATGGCTTGGTATTATACAATACCAATTCTGAACTTCAAGTCACCTTAAACATGATAAAAGACATGAAAAGTAGGATTATAGCCCCTAGCCACGCTTCATATTTATCCAAAGGATTCTATTACATAGAAAACAACAACTATGAAAAAGCTATATTCTATTTCTTAAAAGCTAAAAGAATAAACCCTAACTACCCTTTTACATATCTTTGTTTGGGAATATCTTACTTTCAGTTAAAACAATACAACAAGGCAGAAAAAAATCTTATCAAGGCTAAAAAAATATTTGCAT
The DNA here is from genome assembly GCA_023135905.1 of Candidatus Omnitrophota bacterium. Taxonomy (GTDB): domain Bacteria; phylum Omnitrophota; class Gorgyraeia; order Duberdicusellales; family 4484-171; genus JAGLSE01. The sequence continues at coordinate 474 of JAGLSE010000003.1, read as the reverse complement.
ATAATAAAGAAAATCATGGGATAAAAGTAGCAGAAAAATACCTCTTCAAGATACCTTAAATATAATAAAAATAGTTCTTTCTTGCTAAATGTGGAACTTTTTCTATAACCTTAAGTAACGCAGTTAGTAACGTGAAAATGGGTTTTAATCATTGCTTAAGCGTCAAAATTACTGTGTGATTGCTTAAAAAGAACCCTCAAAGAAGTTAAACTAAAGCAGATCAATGAGTTAGGCAAACGCATCAATACTTTACGGTTGATATTACAAAGTTAGCCATCAATATCACATTAATTAAAAAAGAACCGAATTAAATTTATATACGACACTGGATTTATGACCAGGAAATATTTCACCGCAAGACGGTATTTTAAAACAGATCAAAAAGATGTTTCAAATATGTGAAAAGGTAAAGAAAAGAATAAAAGTGATTCGTTTAGATTCAGCAGGTCATAACAATAATATTTTTAATTTTTG
>JAGLSE010000029.1 GCA_023135905.1 Candidatus Omnitrophota bacterium | reverse complement strand
GAAATCAGGCGCTGATACTATTATGCACCAGCGCCATTTTCCGGGTTAATATATTGCCTACTTTTATTGTTTCTTCTTTGAACAACCTTTCTTCAACAAATCCAACACAAAAGACTTTTTTGAAACTTTCCGCTAAAATAGTTCTTAAAGAGTAATAATCTGTATTTTTCCCTAATAATCCATCTAAACAATCTGTTTTGTTTTCTATATCTTTTACCCCTTTGACTAATCTTGTTATTAACTGAAAATCTATTTTTTGAGGTATACTCCCGTGTTGAAAAATAAAATTTCGTTTTCTTCTTTGAGCATTACCTCCAATTTTTTTACCCTTAACAGTTAAATCAAATGGTTCAAAAGAAGAAAAACAAAAATTTTCATATCTTCTTAAACATGAAGAATTAATGTCTTTAGCAAATTTTGCTTCTAAATTCAATATTAAATAAAACTCAATAATAAACGAACATAAACACCTAAAAGAATCCTTCACCTTCCTCGGCAAATTTAAATCTTCTGACGAACATATCATACTATAAGTTATTTCTTCATTATGTAATATTGTAGCTCCGCCTGTTATCCTTTTAACATACGGAATACTTTGTCCTTTAATTAAAACCTTATCTGGGGTTTGACCGTATCCTAAACTAAGAAACGGTTCCTTCCAACCATAAATTCTTAAAGTCGGAATTTTATATTTTATATAATTATCAAATATAGCCTCATCAATAGCCATATTTAAAAATCCGTCTTTTTTATTATCAAGAATTAACCGCCATTGTTGCCGCATCTTACAATTTATTAAGTTTAATTTTTATATACATATTAAATTCAATTTAATTCACCTTTATTGCTAATACAAGCTTATAAGTTTTTATTCTGGAATTATAAGTACTAATTTCAAAATTTATATTTTTTGTATTTATTTTTTAAATAAATCTAAAACTAAAAAGAATTGAACTTATTTATTAAACAATGCTATGTATACCAACAAAAGTACAACTTGTTCTTGTATACAAGATATCTACTTCTTATAATATACCGCATTTAGATTAAATACTTTTTTTGTCTTTAATCCATCTTACCTTTGGATTTCTTGCTACATTAACTTCATCAACTCTTTTTAAAATTGTAGTTAAAGGAGAATTTTTTAACTTTTCTAAAGATACATCTATCTCTTTATTTATTTCTATCATTATTTGGATAAAATTATCTAGAGTTTCTTTACTCTCAGTTTCTGTAGGCTCGATCATTAAAGCCTCTTTAACGATCAAAGGGAAATACATAGTAGGAGGATGGATATTAAAATCAATCAGCCTTTTTGAAATATCTAAAGCGGACGCTCCTCTTTCTTTTTGTTTTTCACAAGTAAACACTACCTCATGCATACAATCTTTAATATACGCAAGTTCATAATATTTTTTTAGTTTTTCTTTTAAATACCTGGAATTCAACACTGAGTTTTGAGCTACCCTAAGCAACCCATCTCTTCCTAACCTTAATATATAAGTATAAGCCTTTACTAATACATTAAAATTGCCGTAAAAAGTTCTCACTTTACCTATCGAATTTTTTATTTCATAATCTAAATAAAATTTATCATTTTTTTTATTTACTAAAGGTACTGGAAGAAAATCTTTTAAAATATCACCCACACCTACAACACCCGCACCGGGGCCTCCACAACCATGAGGAGTAGAAAATGTCTTATGAAAATTAAGATGTACCACATCAAACCCCATTGAAGCAGGTTTTACTATCCCCAAAAGAGGATTAAGATTAGCCCCATCATAATAAAGCAAACCGCCTTTATTATGAATAATATTACTTATCTCTAAAATATTTTCTTCAAATAAACCCAAAGTGTTCGGATTTGTAAGCATTATAGCGGCAACTTTATCATCAACCATACTTCGCAATTTCTCAATATCAATAAGCCCTTGAGAATTGCTATCTATAACCAATGTATCATATCCGCACATAGAAGCAGTTGCCGGATTTGTACCGTGAGCGCTATCTGGAATTATAACTTTGTTTTTCTTGTTACCCATTAATTCATGAAACTTTCGAATCATCAACATCCCGGCAAGTTCGCCTTGAGCTCCACTAGAGGGCTGCAATGTGAACCGTTTCATCCCTGTAATTTCACATAGCTTTTGTTCTAAATCATACAGCAATTCTAAAGCTCCTTGGGTCATATCTTCACGCTGATAAGGATGTATAGACGTAAACCCTTCTAAGCTTGACATACTCTCATTAATCTTCGGATTATATTTCATAGTACACGACCCTAAAGGATAAAAATTAGTGTCTACCGAAAAATTAAGTTTAGCTAGATTTGAATAATGTCTTACTACATCTAATTCCCCTAAACTAGGCAAAAACAAATCATCTCTTAAAAATTGCGGAGATAAAACGTCCCCTGGAGATATTAAAGGAACACCGGGAGAAGAAAAATAATCGCTCCTTCTTAAATCAGCTGTTTTATCAAATATTGTTTTTCTATCCATGTAAAACCTCTGCTATCGCATTTATAAAATCATCAATATCTTTTTTATTTTTTTTCTCAGTACAGCAGCTTAATATACAATTTTTAAATTTAGGAAATTTATCTTCCAAATAATATCCCGGGATAATATTCCTTTTATAAAGTTTCTCTATAATTATCAGGGCATCCTCAACTTCCCAAATAAATTCATTGAATATTGTAGGTTTAAAGGGAACATTTATTCCCCTAACCTCTTTAAGCCTTTTATAAAGATACTGAGCATTACTAAAAGAATATAAAGCTGCGTCTTTAAGGCCTTCCTTGCCTAACAAAGAAAGATATACAGCTGCCCCAATTGCATTTAACGACTGATTAGAACAAATATTGCTTGTTGCTTTCTCCCTCCGAATATGCTGTTCCCTAGTCTGAAGTGTTAAACAATAGGCATCTTTACCTTCCTTATCTACAGTCGCGCCGACAATCCTTCCAGGAATTTGCCTAATATATTTTTTACCTGTTGCGATAAACCCAAAGGAAGGTCCACCGTAATTTAAATTTCCGCCTAAAGTTTGGCCATCACCGCAAACAATATCTACACCTAACGCACCCGGTTCCTTTAAAATAGATAAAGATAATGGATTTGTAGCCATAATTGGTATGACACATTTCCCTTTAACTTCATGTACTAATTCATTTACATTTTCAATCAAACCAAAAAAATTAGGACTTTGAAAAGCAAAACATGAGACATCATCATCTAAACATTCAAATAATGCTTGATTATCTACAATCCCCTGATTATTAAAACCAACTTCCTTTATAATAAAACCCAATCCACTTAAATATGTTTTTAAAGTTTCTTTATATTCCGGATGTACACTTTGAGATATAAGTATTTTATTTTTTTTATTTATTCTTAATGCCATCAATACTGCTTCAGATAAAGCTGAAGCACCATCAAAAAGAGAAGCATTCGAAACATCCATACCTGTCAAAAGACAAATATAGGTTTGATACTCATAAATTGCCTGTAATATTCCTTGAGAACATTCCGCTTGATAAGGGGTATACGCAGTAAGGAATTGCGGAATTGAAAGAATATATGACAATGCCGCAGGTATATAGTGATCATAACAGCCCGCGCCTAAAAAAGAATTGCAGCTATCTATAGATATGTTTTTATCAGCTAGTCCCATTAAAACATTTTTAGTTTCAAACTCACTTAATCCTTTAAGTAAATTAACAGAGTTTTTCAGTTTAAGCTGCTCCGGAATTCGTTTAAATAGACCGTCAATCGAAGATAATCCTAAACACTTAAGTATATCTTTTATATCTTTCTGAGTATTTAAAATGTAGGGCATATAACTAAATTATTTTGTTTTAATGTTTATAAATTTTTTCTTTAAAATCCCAACTTTATTTATTAATTTCGTCTTCTAAAATTTTTTTATAAGACCCCTCATCTAAAAGACTGCCCATTTCAGACAAAATGTTTACCTTAATCTTTATCATCCATCCCTTCCCTAAGGGGTTTTCATTGACCCATTGAGGGTTGTTACTTAATTCACTATTTATCTCAACAACTTCCCCGGTCAAAGGAATAAATAATTCAGTAGCTGCTTTTGTGGATTCAATAGTCCCAAATTGAGAACCTTGATCAAATTTATCTCCCATTTCAGGTAATTCAATAAAAACTACATCACCTAACTGATGTTGAGCATAATCTGTTATACCTATAGTGACAATTTCTCCATCTAGTTTAACCCACTCATGCGATTTAGTAAATTTTAAATCTATCATTGGAATCCTCCTTTTAAATTATTAAATCTTAACCGAAAAATATTTAGCTTATAATACAAAAATAATATTCCTTGAATTTTAGGTTAACAAAAAATATCTAAATATCTATTGAAACTTGTTTTTTTATTTTAGCTTTTATAAAAGGTAATTCTGATATCTCAGCTTTATAAAATTTATTTCTTATTTCCACATCTATTATTGTACCTATTGCTGCTAAATCATATCGTACATAAGCCATACCTATAGACTTGTTTATATTAGGAGAATAAGCGCCGCTACAAACTTCTCCTACCTCCCTCCCATCTGAATAGATTTTATAACCTTGTCTAGGGAAAGACCTATCTTTCATAATAAAACCTATTTTTTTTCTTTTTAAAATATTTTTTTTAAAGCGCAAAACATTTTCTTTAGCTATAAAATTTTTATTCATTTTGACTATCCACCCTAAAGAAGCCTCATAAGGATTAGTTGAGTCATCAATTTCATGTCCGTACAAAGAATACCCTGTTTCTATTCTTAATACGTCCCGAGAGCCTAAACCACAAAGGGTTAACCCAAATTCTCTTCCTTCTTCTACCAGACAATCCCACCAACAACAAGCCTTCTGCCAATCGGCATATATTTCAAATCCGTCTTCACCTGTATATCCACTGCGTGAAATAATAATTTCTTGATCCTTAAATTCCTTTTTCAAAAAATGCATATATTTTAAATTGGAAATATCTTTACCAAAAACTTTTTCAGAGACTTCACATGAATTCGGACCTTGCAAAGAAATAAGCGCGATGTTATCACTTATATCTAATATTTCAACATCCTCTTCATTTTGGCTATTAAGCCAATTTAAAACTTTTTCTTTATTCGAAGCATTGACAACACATAATATATCTTGTTCTAATCGATATACCATCAGGTCATCTATAATACCTCCTTCTGGGTTTAAAAAAACATTGTATTGCATCCCAAACACATCAATCAAGCCAATATCATTAGGCGTAAGTCTTTGCACAAAATCAAAGGCTTTTTGACCCTTTATAATTATTTCTCCCATATGTGAAGCATCAAACAAACCACAACTATTCCGTACAGCTTTAGCTTCCTGGAGCAAACTTTTATACTCTACAGGTAATGCCCAACCGGAAAAATCGACCATTCTTCCATTATTTTCAATATGCCTCTCAAAAAAAGGGGTTTTTTTTAAATTCATTGGTTTTAAAAACATTATAAAAGATACATCTGCCTATTTTATTTTTTTAAGACTAATAATTTTATCATAAAATGACAATTTTGTAATACATATTTTAATCAACTACCGCGACAAGCTACGGGGGTATCGAAGGTTTCCCCTAAATAACTTTTCCGCAGTAAAATGCGGGGAATTAAATCCAAGAGACTTCGACTCGTTTTACTCGCTCAGGATCAATTCGACCACAGATTTTTCTCCTAAAAATCTAAGTCTCATTGATTAAATTTCTCTAATTTTTACATATTTTTTAACACAAAAAAATAAATAATACTTCTGATTTTATTGAACTATTGTTTTTTTATTTTAATCTTAAAAAGGAGATTTCCATAATATGAAACGCTGATGAAAGACGAAATTTTTTCAGAATAAATGTGCCGTCTAAAACAATTATTCGTAACTCTCAAAACAAAACTTTTAAAGGTAAAACCGAAAATATACGTATTCGTGGAATTAGATTTATTATTAACCAAAAATTAGCTAAGTTACATTATAAATATTGAAATTTCCGGAACAGAAAATACTCTAATAAAATGTTAGGTAAAAATATAATAAATATTCAGCCGAATGCAATCAAAAGGTACAATATATGCTTATTTGTTCAACATCAGAACTGAATTTTATGGAATAAACTACAATAATTTATCGTCAATTAAAATATTTATACATTCTCTTCTAACTAATGAATCTAATGATGAATACCAGACATTTTAATCCTCTTATTAGTTCTATCCTCCAATATAATTCAACCTATTTTTTCTGTTTTTAAAGGCCTAGTCATTAAATCCTCTACAGCTTTTTTAGGCGATTTTCCTTTATATAAAACAGAATAAACTTCTTTCATAATAGGCATATCTATATTTAACTTCCTGCTTAATTTAAAAGCCGCTTTGACAGTTTCAACTCCTTCAGCTACCATATTCATATCTTTTATAATATCATCTAATTTTCTTCCTTTACCTATCTGTTCTCCTACAATCCGGTTACGAGAATATGCTGAAAAACAAGTTGTAGCCAAATCTCCAAGTCCACTTATACCCCAAAACGTAATAGGATTAGCCCCTAATGCCTTACCTAATCGAGTAATTTCTGCCAACCCTCTGGTTGCTAAAGCAGCTTTGGTATTAATCCCAAACCCTAAACCATCAGAAATACCACACGAAAGGGCTATTATATTCTTTAAAGCTCCGCCAAGTTCCACGCCTATAATATCTTTATGATAATAAACTCTAAATGTCGGATTTGTAAATAAAATTTGCAGCCTATGTCCGATTTTTTTATTTTTACATGCCAAAATAGCGGCTGAAGGCACATTATTTATAACCTCATTAGCGATATTTGGTCCTGAAAGGACTGCTATATTTAAAATATTTAATTCATCCTTTATTATTTGAGAAACTCTTCTTAATGATTTAGACTCTATACCTTTACTTACACTTACAAAAATTTTATTTTTTAAAGATACTTTATGCTTTTTAATCTTCTTCAAAACACTACTGATAAATTTAACCGGAATAGCAATTATAATAATATCATTTTTTAAAGCATCTTCTAATGTTTTGGTTATAGTCAAAGATGGAGGAAATCTTTTCCCTTTTAAAAATAGATTATTTACTCTTTCTTCCTGCATCTGGATATTATGTTCTTCGAATACACTATGCAAATCAACAGATAACCCTTTTAAAGATAAGGTTATAGCTAAAGTTGTTCCCCAGTTTCCAGCTCCGATTATAGATAAACTTTCTTTCATAATTATTTATCTCCCAAAAAATAAAAAGTAAGTACTGCCTTTACAACTTTATTTTAATTAATAATATTTTATTTCAATTTTTACGATAGAAGATATGTTTTTCAAAATTTTTTAGTTACTCTTAATTCAAGATAATATATATATAAAGTTTTATAACCAAAAAATATTTTTTTATGGAGCGGGCGAGCGGGATCGAACCGCCATATCCAGCTTGGAAGGCTAGTGTTCTACCATTGAACTACACCCGCTGAAATGATATTTACTTATGTTTTTCTAAATCTCAAATATGATACTGTTTTATTCTGGTTTCTTTTTCTAAAATAATAGTGTTTTAGACATTTATGGTGGACAGGGGAGGATTTGAACCTCCGAAGCGCAAGCGCAACAGATTTACAGTCTGTCCCCTTTGACCACTCGGGAACCTGTCCTTAATTATTTCCATTTTATCATAAGAACTGTTTAATCTCTATCTTTATGGAGCCGGCGAGAGGACTTGAACCCCCAACATTCTCATTACAAGTGAGATGCTCTACCAATTGAGCTACGCCGGCAAATTATCAAACTCCTTTTGAAAAGATTTTAAACCTTCCGGCAAATATTGTAATACATCGGAAGCAATAAGACAAGTCTCAGTTTTATCTTTAACTGCATAGTCTGCTGATAATCCATGAAGATGAACACCTATTTTTGCAGCCTCAAAACAATCAAGACCCTGGACGACTAAACCGGTAATTATACCTGCAAGTATATCGCCCATCCCCGCTGTAGCCATTCCCGGGTTTCCAGTATTATTCTCAAATATCTCCTTTCCATCGCTAACTAATGTAGTATGCCCTTTAAGCACAAGTATAAGATTATATCTGAGAGCAAAGTCTTTGACAAGTTTTTTTCTCTTTTTCTTTATTTCACCAATGTCTAATTTAATTAAACGAGAAAACTCACCTAAATGTGGAGTCAATATCAATTTATTAGTTTTTCTGCTATTTAAAATATTTAAATTAGTTGATAAGGCTGTTATTGCATCCGCATCAACTATTAAAGGTTTATCAATGGATTTTATTATTGAAACCATCAACTTTATAGCAGAAGGTCTAATAGAGGCTCCTGGACCTAATATTACTACATCAAATTTGTTTATTTTTTTTCTTATTTCTTTCAAAGCACCATAAGATAAATAACCTTGTTCTTCAACTAAAGGTAAACTCATCTCTTCGGTAAGTTTAATTTCAAAAATAGGATTCAATGATGCAGGAATCCCTACAGTAACCAAACCAGCCCCAATTTTTAAAACAGCTTTTGCGCATAGGCAAATTGATCCAGTAAGACCTACTGACCCGCCTAGAACAAAAGCATGCCCATAGTCGCCTTTATGAGTATCACATCTTCTTTTGAGCCACTGCACAGGCAACTGCATAATCTTCAATATGGGTTATTGATAAAAAAATATCTACACCAATATTATTTTTAAATTTACAAAATGGAGCCCCATTTTCCTTGTTTAATATCAACATATCTTTTAACGCCAAAGGACCACTTTTCGATAATGCTTTTATAATCGCTTCTTTAGCAGCAAAACGAGCAGCTATGCGTTGATAATATAACTTATTTTTAGAAATATTTTCTAATTCTTCCGGATTAAATACGCGTTCCAAAAAAGAATCTTTCCATTTTTCCAATGAAACCTTAATTTTATCTACTTTTACTATATCAATTCCTACCCCTAATACCATAATCCATTTCTCCCTTAATAAATACAATTTTAATGTTTATTATTTATTAAAAGTTTTCATTTACCAATCAAAAAAAACATTTCGCGAACGGCAGAAACTATCCCTACAAAAACTGATCTACTCATTATCGAATGACCAATATTAAGTTCCTCTATTTCTTCAATTTTAGATATTTCTTTTACATTCTCATAATCTAAACCATGTCCAGCAGATACAAAAAACCCTTGTTTTTTAGAAAATATAGCAGCTTTCGTTATCTTTCTAATTTCTACTTCAGAAGATCGTACTGTTTTTGTTTCAGAAAATCTACCAGTATTAATTTCAATAATATCCGCACCCAAGTCCTTGGCTGCTTTAATTTGTACTATTAAAGGATCTATAAACAAGCTAACTCTAATCCCGGATTTTTTTAATTTCTTTATAACATCGTAAACTTTTTTATAATTTTTTACTAAATCAATCCCTCCTTCGGTAGTTAGTTCTTGTCTCCTCTCGGGAACAAATGTAGATTGATACGGACATATTTCCTGAGCAAAAGAAACAATATTCTTATTAACAGACATTTCTAAATTTAAAGGTATCTTTATAGCTTCTTTAATGCCGATAATGTCTCTCTCTTTTATATGCCGTCTATCTTCTCTTAAATGAGCTACTATAGAATCACAACCAGCAGACTCTGCCAATAAAGCTCCTTCTACAGGATCTGGATACAAAGTGCCCCGAGCTTCTCTTAATGTAGAAACGTGATCAACGTTAACACCTAACTTCATTTTATAAACCTCTTCGCTATAATACAACTAATATCTTAAATTCTATTTTTCAAAATCAACTACCCTGCAACAAACTACGGGGGTATTGAAGGTTTCTCCTAAATAACTTTTCCGCAGTAAACTGCGGGGAATTAAACCCGAGATCCTTCGACTCGTTTTACTCGCTCAAGATCTATTCGACTACAGATTTTTCTCCGAAAAATCTAAGTCTCATTGATTAAAAAACATAAATTACTATATTTTCACGCCTTTAGTAATTCCTTCATAGACATAAGCCCTAATAAGAATTGCAATAATTAATGAGCCTACTTTTAACCAAAAATTATAAGTAATAGCTTTTTTTAGACTAATGTTTTTTAAGAACTCCATCTTTTCTCCTTTGAAAAACAATTAACTGAAATATTATTACTATTTCTTACTAACGGGTCTTAGACAATTGTCCTTTTAAAATCGTAAGCAAATCATTAGGTGTTAAATTTCTGGTAAGCTGTCCGTTTATCGCTAAAGATATTGAACCAGTTTCTTCCGAAACTATAACTACTATAGCATCCGAATTTTCCGATACTCCAACACCAGCTCTATGGCGCATTCCTAATGTTTTTTCAAAATTAAAATTATCACTAAGAGGAAAAAGGCAACTGGCGGCTACAACCTTAGTACCTACAACTATTACCCCTCCATCATGTAATGGAGCTGAAGGATAAAAAATATTTTGTAACAATTCCGAACTAAGATCAGCATTTAAGACTACTCCACTTTCAATATATTTTTTTAACCCTATTTCTCTAGTTATAGCAATCAATGCCCCAATTTTTTTTCGCGATAATATGCCTCCAGCAGAAACAATATCTCTTAAAGTTTTTTCAATTTCTTCCCTCTTAGGCTCTATATAAAAAACGTGCCTTTTCCCCAAATGCATCAAGCCTTCCCTTAATTCGGGTTGAAAAATAACCACTACAAGAATAATAAAAGCCGTAAAAATATATGTCAAAAGTTTAGTAAGAACAGGCAATCCTAATATTTGAAAGACAAAAAGAGAAACAACAAGAATAAATATGCCTCTCAACAAATAAACTGCTTTAGTACCTTTTAAAAAAAGAAATATTCTATAAACTGCAGCCCAAAGAATTAAAACTTCTAAAATAGCTTTCCAATTTGAAAAAATTTTTAAATCCATTAGTTATTCATTATTGCTGATGAAATCTTTATAACCTGCATTGTTTCTTTCACATCATGAACCCTTAAAATATTAGCACCTTTGATTAAAGATATAACATTTGCTGCCATTGTCCCTATAAGTCTATCTTCTACTTTATTATTGAGGATATTACCAATAAAAGATTTGCGTGATAACCCTAAAAAAATAGGTAACCCAAAAATCTTTAATTTATAAAGTTCTTTCATAATCCTAAGATTATCTTCTTGTCGTTTTCCAAACCCTATCCCCGGATCAATCAAAACATGTTCTTTTTTGATTCCTTTTTTAAAACAAAAATTCAATCTTTCATTAAAAAAATCTATTATTTCAGTTACTGTATCTTTATAAGTTACTTTTTCCTGCATTGTCTGGGGGATTCCTTTCATATGCATAAGTACACAGCCTAAATCATTTTTTTTTACAAGATTCAGCATTCTTTTATCCCCTCTAAAAGCTGTTATATCATTAATAATATCTACTCCTTCATCTACAGCTTTTTTAGCCACTAAATATTTATAGGTATCAATTGAAATAAATACTTTCTTAAACTCATTCCTTATCGCCTTCAAGATTGGTATTACATTTTTTGCCTCTTCTACACCTTCAATAGGAGTAGAAAAAGGTCTAGATGATTCTCCACCTAAATCAATTATTTTAACTCCCTGCTTTATCATATTCTCACATTTTTTTAACGCTAAATATTTGACCTTATCACCAGTATTTTGACCTTTTTGAATTAAACCATCCCCGGAAAATGAATCATATGTAACGTTTATTATACCGCAAATAATAGGATCTTTTATTTTTAATAATTTACCTCTTGCATAAAACTTAAAGTCTTTTATATATAAATTATCCAAATAAGATGTAATTATTTGTGAAATTTCTTGAAGTCTGAACGGTTGGTTTCTTAACTTACCGCAGAGGTTTTTCAATTGTTTTAAGCTGCCAAAAATAAAAGCTGTTGTTTCGATATCTTTCACTAAAGCGTTTCTTTCAATAGCTGCATCACTACCTAAAGAAAGAAGATACTGTTTTAATATATTCGCTTCCCAAGATTTGATGTTTTCTATTTTAAAAGCACAATATATACTTTTTAGCGAAAGTATCTTAATTCCTTCCGCGCTTACCCCTATAGCTGTCATCAATTTTGAGGTTTCTTCTAAATTTTTTACTTTTATTGGAGTTATTCTCACTTAGGCATAAACTCCTTTCAAAATTTTATCCACCTCACCATAATTGGGAAAATTTTGAATCTACAATATTATATAACTATTCTTTAAATCCAATTAATTCCTTAACTTCTTCAGCATTTAAGACTTCTTTTTCACATAAAACCTTTGCTAATACAATTATTTTATCTTTATTTTTCTGTATCAGATCCATAGAACGAGAATAACATTCATCTATAATTTTTTTAACTTCTTGATCAATAATCTTGGCTGTTTCTTCGCTATAATCTTTCTCTTTTACCATGTCTCTGCCTAAAAATATCGGGCCATGGCTTTGCCCTAAAGTATAACTTCCCAAACGATCACTCATTCCATAATCACAAACCATTTGTCTTGCAATCTTAGAAACCACTGATAAATCACCCATAGACCCGGTAGTAACGTCACCTAAATTTACTTCTTCCGAAGCCCGTCCTCCTAAAGCTACAACTATTTCTCCTAACAACTCTACCTTAGTCTTGTAGCGCTTATCTTCTGTCGGAGGCATAAAGGTATAACCTCCGGCCATACCTCTAGGTATAATAGAAACTTTCGTCATAGGATCTACTTCTGGTATTAACAAAGATAATATAGCGTGCCCAGCCTCATGATAAGCTGTTAATTCTTTTTCATGTTTAGAAATAATTCTACTTTTTTTCTCCGGCCCCATCATAACCCGTTCAATAGATTCATCTAATTGTTCTTGTTCAACTGATTCCTTATCATATCTTGCTGCTAAAAGAGCTGCCTCATTACATAAATTCTCTAAGTCAGCACCTGAAAATCCCGGCGTTTTTTTCGCAATTGCATCCAGATTTATATTTTTAGATAACTTTATCTTCTTGGTATGAACTTTAAGAATTTCTTCCCTTCCTTTAATATCAGGAGAATAAATAACTATATGCCGATCAAATCTGCCGGGCCTTAACAATGCCGGATCCAAAACATCCGGCCTGTTAGTAGCGGCTACAACAGTTATACCCACTTCAGTTTGGAATCCATCCATCTCAGTAAGCAGTTGATTCAAAGTTTGCTCTCTTTCATCATGACCGCCGCCTACACCGGCAAACCGCTGTCTACCAACCGCATCTATTTCATCAATGAAAATGATACAACCTTTATTCTCAGTTTTCGCAGCTTTTTTTGCTTGTTCAAATAAATCCCTTACTCTAGATGCTCCCACCCCAACAAACATTTCTACAAAATCTGAACCGCTTATACTAAAAAACGGCACATCAGCTTCACCGGCCACAGCTTTAGCTAAAAGAGTCTTACCGCAACCCGGAGGACCTACCAACAACACTCCTTTTGGGAATCTTCCTCCTAATCTCTGAAATTTTTTAGGATCTCTTAAAAATTCTATCACTTCCTGCAATTCTTCTTTTGCCTCATCTATTCCCGCAACATTAGCGAAAGTTATTTTCGTCCGTTTTTCTTTATCCATAATTACAGCTCTGGATTTGCCAAACCCTAACACTTTCGAGCCCATTTGACTTCCTTTTGTAGAAAAATACCAAATAAACAATATAAAAAGAAGCATTGGCAGCAACGAAATAATAAAATTACCCAATATTCTAGGCGGTTCAACTTGGAATTCCTGCACATTACTCCTCATCAAGGTCAAAACACTTCTATCCTCTTTAGGAATATATAAACTAAAACTCCCGCCACCAGATTGTTCAGTTCTTATGCCTTGTACAAAATTTTCACTTAATTTAATTGATTGTATGGTAGGATTCTGTAAATTATTCTCTAAAGCTTCATAAAACTTATTATAGGTAAATTTATTAGGTTCCCCTATCCCCGCATTAAAAAAACTTAAAACCCAAACTACACCAAAAAAGATAGTAATACTAATAAAAAGTTTACGCAAATAACTTTGATTTTCAGGCTTTTTATTTTCTTCCATAATTAGGTATTATACTTTGTTGTTTTATAAAATCAAGGATTGAATAATTAAAGTCTTCTTTTCTTTTTTAGCAGACATACAAGGTAAATCAACCACACTCCCATAAGGCCGATTAAAAACCAAATCTCTTATCTCATCCATATGTTTAGCCTCTACTCTACGAGTATCACCCTTTAATTCTTCAATCGCTATTCTGATAACATTAGAAAATATTGAAACCGATAATTCTTTAAGCTTATCTAAATCTAAATATATCGCATTTCTTATCTCTTTTTTCTTTAAAGAAATAAACTTTTCATAAGAAAAATTATAAATAAAATCATAATCTAACGAAATATTATAAGCTAAATTGTTTAAGTTATCTATGATATTCGCATTCATATCTTTAAGTAACGGCATTAATTTCAATCTTACACGATTTCTAAAAAATTTATCCTCAAAATTAGTTTTATCTATTTTATAATGTATTCCATTAGTATCCAGCCAATCAACAATTTTTTGTTTGGATAAGTTCACCATAGGCCTTATAATTGTTAAACTTTTAAATTTTGTTTTCGGCAAAAACCCTCGCAACCCTCGCAACCCAGCCCCCCTTATCAACCTCATCAATACTGTTTCAGCTAAATCATCTTTATGATGAGCTAAGGCTATTTTTTTAATTTTAGTTTCCCGGGAACATTTAAAAAAGAAATCCAACCTTAAGTTTCTTGCGGTTTGTTCTAAAGAATCTCCCTTAAACAACAGGTTAACATCTTTTTTGTCGCTGATCATTTTAATATTTAATTCGTCGCACAGCTGTTTAAGAAAAGTTTCCTCTTCATCAGATTCTTTTCTTAAACTATGATTAAAATGAGCACAAACTATATTTAACTTATACTTTTTTCTTAACGCGCAAAACAAATAGAGCATACTAATAGAATCCGGCCCCCCAGAAACACCTAAAATAAGTCTATCTTTCTTTTTAAGCAATTCAAGATCTATTAAAGTCTTTTCAAATATTTCTTCAATCATGGATTTATTATTATTTACGGACAAACAATTTATAAGAAATATTGTCTAATTATCTTATCATATTTAATTTATTATTTATTTGTAAAGTAAAATCAACTAGTGAGGATTGTTAAATGTTTAATCTAATCATTTCAATTTTTCCTTTTTGGCTTTCTTATCTACCAATTAATATATCTAATCAATATTAAAATAAATCCAAAACAAACAGTACAAGCCACTACCAAACAATTAGCTGCCTCTATTCTTCCTTAAAAAACTCCCAACTCGTTAAACGGTGTTCTTTAAAAAATAAACTAATTTTATCCCCCTTATACACCCACTTTTCACAACCATCTAAAGTATTTCCTATCTTATCTGGAAAACCTAACTTAGAAACCACTTCATCTTTAGTATCTCTTGCTACTAAATCTACGCCTTCTTTGAGCAAACAATAATCCTTTTTTACTCCACCCTCATCAAACCCTCGCTGAATATCTAATCCAAAGGATCCATTTCTAATTCCTGTATAATCCCTCATTTCAGCACATCCTAAAACAAATAATAACATCCCAAAACAAATAAAGTTTCTTTCAATAGACACTCTTTCTCTCCTTTCGCATATCCAACCATCAATAAAGCTGTTGCCTAATAACATCCGCGTTTTAATTGGCCGTCTTTACTAACAATAAATTTTACAAATAGCCAAAAGTCTTCTTCATAAAAGAGCATTCTATAAAAAATATTCTAAAAATAATACTTTTTCCTTTAACAAATAAAAGCGTAAATATAATATCGCGAACACAACATAGCATCCATACAGCAAAACATAAAAAAAAGTATGTGAAACCTTATAAGATAATCCCCAAAAAAATAATCATCATAATAACTCCAGAAATTGCTCCAAAAATAGTAAACGAAATATGATACCGTAACTCTTTAAATATATGCTTAATCATTCAACAAATTTCAAAATGACCGAAATATTTTTTCTCCATTATCACTTATACTTCTAATTTAATACCCACCTTATTTTCCAAAAAATTATTTAAATATTTCTCTTTCAATAAACTTATAGCCTCAAACCCAGTACAATGAGAAGGACCAACCTTCTCTACCCCGGCGTTTTTACTCTCTTCTATTACATAATTAATAGTTCTTCTATCTGCATCTATAAGGTGAAATCCTCCTATTACTGAATAGACTCTTTCATCTACAAACATCTCCTTAGCTTTACGAATAAATTTCAAAATGCCATCATGGGAACAAGCACAAATTATAGAAAGCCCCTTTTCGGTCTTAATCACAAGTGCCTGCTCCCGAAAAGAACTATCTTTAGTCTCAATATTTATATCACCGGTAGTATAAACACCTTCTATTATTTTCTGAGAAGAACTAATTAATTTAAAATCATATGCTTCAATTTTATCTTTAAATTCATCTAGAAAATCTAAACAAGCAAAAATTTCAATGTTTTTATTTATTTTTAATAATTCCCAAACACCGCCTATATGATCCCAATGATTATGAGATATAACAATTTTCTCTATTTTACTAATATCCACATCAAGCAAATTCATATTGTTCAAAATATATTCTGATTTCTCACCGGTATCAAAAAGGATTCTTCCATCTATTAGGTATGAAGCTCCCCACCCACAAGAATATTTATCAGCTATCTTTTCTTTTTCAAAAATTACTTCAATTTTCATATATCACCTTTTTTATAATAAAACCGTTTATTTGCTCTTTTAAAATAATTACACCTAATCATTTTAACTTATTTTGATTTTTCTTATTAATTCCTGATACTTGTATATTGTTTCCTGCCAATCGGCAGGCATGGACAACTATAACAAACTATATTCTAATACAGTATCTCCTAATTTGCATCCTAAATTTTAGTTACAACAAGGCATTTTGCTCTCAATAAAAATGTATTTTCTTACCAACTCCGGATAAAGTTTCAAAACTTCCTTGATCTTTACTTATTATTGAATCTGCCTTATTATAATATTTAAAAAAATCTTCTGATTCTTTTTCAAATTTAATCAAATTTTTATACCTAAATCAATAATATTGCCTACTATTACTAATTCTACCGCAACGAATAAACTGTCATAAGCACTTTTTATTTTCTGCTATAGCTTATTTTAAAAACCAAAGTACGCATTCTAAAAATGCATTCATACAATCAACTACTCCGTAGCAAGCGGGATATCGAACGTTTCACCTAAATAACTTTACCACAGTAAACTGCGGGGAATTAAACCCAACATCCTTCGACTCGTTTTACTCGCTCAGGATCAATTCGTCTACAGATTTTTCTCCGAAAAATCTAAGTCTCATTGATTAAACCTCAAAAAAGTATTTTTATATTAGAAATATTTTAATTTATTTCTACATAAAATAAAAAACTTAAATTTTCTGTTTTCTTGGTCCAAAAACAGCAGCACCAATTCTTACAATATTAGCTCCTTCTTCAATAGCTATCTGATACGAAAAGCTCATGCCCATAGAAAGGTATTTCCATTCTAAAATATTCCCATAATTTAATTTAATTTTATCAAATAAGTTTTTTGTTTTTTTAAAGAAAGGCCGTAACTCCTCGGGATTATCGCTAAATGGACCCATGGTCATAAGACCGCTGGGCTTTAAATGTTTAAATCTTAAAATTTTATCTAGAAAGCCTTCAGCTTCTTCTATCAATATCCCTTGCTTCTGTGGTTCTGAAGCAGAATTAATCTCCAAAAAAACCGGCATAATTTTATTTATCTTCCAACACTCCCTATCCAGGACTTCAGCCAATTCCAAAGAATCTAATGTCTCTACAACATTAAATATCGTGGCAGCATATTTAGCTTTATTTTTTTGTAAATGCCCTATAAAATGCCATTTCACCTCTTTTCCTATAACTTCAAATTTAGAACGAGCCTCATTAATATAATTTTCACCAATTATTTTTATTCCAGAACTTATAGCTTCTCTTATTTCATCAACACTTCTTTCCTTAGCCGCAGCGACTATCTTCACACCGGGAGGTAAATCCTTAAGAATATTTTCTATATTTTCTTTAATCATTACTCACAAAATATTTATTTTTCCCTCTAACGGATTCCTTTACTAATTGTTCATCTATCAACACATTTAATTGTCTGATTACATCCTTCGAAACAATATTTAATGCCCGACTTAAATCCTTTACCGTACCGGGCCTAACTTTTAAAAACCTTAAAATAGAACCTTTTTTCGAACAAAGTCTATATCCTGATTCTTTTTTCTTTTTAAACTCAGAAACGATTTCTGATCCTTCCAGTATTAATCTTTTAATCTTCTTTACCTTATCAACATCAGGTATTACAATATTTAATCCTGAAGGTCTCATCGGAATATTTAGTTGAACCTTATCAGGCTTCAATTCTTTAATAATCTTTCTGAACTTATTAGCTTCTTTAATATTACAATTAAATCCTTCCATAAGCATTATTTCAAGCCAAAGCTTACCATGAAACTCTTTTTTTAATTTAAATAAACCGTCCAAAATTTTATCTAACCCTACTTTTTCATGAGGTCTATTTATTTTACTAAAAGTTTCCTCGGTTACTGAATCTAAAGAAGGAATAATTAAATCTGCCAGTAATAATTCTTTTCTTACATCTTTTCTATATAAAAGTGAAGAATTAGTAATAACGCAAACCGGATACTTATTCTGAGTTGCTTTCTTTAACCTGCTTATAATTTTATCTAAATCTTTATGTAAAGTAGGTTCACCGGAACCGGCAATAGTTATATAATCAATATTCGGATAAGCCTTGATGATCGGTTTAATATCTGTCGTTAACTTATTTAGATTTACAAAAGAAAAACGCCGCATAATTTTTTTTTCTGTGCCCCCTAATTGGCAATACAAGCAATCAAAAGAACATACTTTTTTAGGCAGCAAATTTACCCCTAAAGAAAAACCTAATCTTCTTGACGGAACCGGTCCGTAAAAATAGCTCATTTAATGAACTCCTTAAAAACTAATTTTCTTTAATTAAAAATAACTTCTATTATTATGAATTTATTAAAAGTAAAATTGCTCCCCCGACTAAAGTCGGTGGAGCAGCTTATACATTTAATCTATTAGCACTTATCTGAATTCATATGAGATAAAGCCGACTTAATATTATCTAATTTGTCTCGAGTAGTAAGGAGAGTATATTCTTTTGTATCAACAAAACATATATTATCAATACCCATAACTAAAATTTTCTTTTTAGAATTATCTATATAAACTAAATTATTTGTACTTTTATTAATACAGATATTTCCTATTTTTGCATTCCCATTCTTATCCTTTGGTAAAACTTCGTAAATAGCTTGCCAATTACCAAAATCTTTCCAAGAAAAATTACTTTCAATAACCACAGCTTTTTTTGTTTTCTCCATTATTACTTTATCAAAAGGAATATTCTCAATGTTTTTATAAAAAACAGAAATAGTGCCTTTATCAAAATTTTCTACAAATCGGTCATAACCATAATAATATTTTTTATATTCTTCAAGCAATGTTGAAATCCTAGAAATAAACATTCCGCTGTTAAAATAACAATTTCCTTTGGATATAAGCAGTTTTGCCAAATCAAGCTCAGGTTTTTCAATGAATTTGCTAACCGGATAAATACCTTTAGCTTTTTTACCAGAATCGACTTTAGCCAGGATATAACCGAAATTAATATCCGGGGTTAACGGCTTGATCCCTAAGGAACATAACCATCCGTCGCTAGCCGCTTTAAAAGATTTATTCAAAGCCGAATAAAAACTTTTTTCTTTTTTGATAAGAGCATCCACCGGCGCGATTATTATATTATTTTTTGCATATTTTCTTAAATTTAATAATGATAAAAGGACTGCAGCTGCGGTATTTTTGCCTTCAGATTCAAAAAATATATTTTTTTTATTCAATAATTTCAATTTCTCCAAAGACTTCTTTTCATTTTTATTAGCAACCAAATAAATATTGTCTAGAGGTGTAACTTTTAAAAATCTTTTTATTGTTATTTCTAAAGGAGAAACCCCAAAGATATCTATGAAATTTTTACTTTTATATTGAGACAACGGCCATAGCCGAAGAGATCTTCCTCCGCAAAGAATCAAAACTATAGGTTTATCAATCTTCATACACCATCTCATTTAGCTGTTTTAATCTATCAGAAAAATATCCCCCTGTATATCCATCCAGGATTGATGTAAGTTCTTTTAATCTCATTTTTTTCTCAAACAATTTTTCCGGTTCAAAATTAGCATCATCTATCTCTTTTTTCAATCTTAACCTCTCAAAATAAACTCTATTAACCTCATCAAGTATATCTAACCTCAATTGGGTATTAAGCCTGGCTCTTGTATCAACATCATCTTCATAACTGTTCCACAACAGATCCCCTATATTCCAAGAAAAAGAAACACCCCAGTCCCGAGGTCCTACAAAAGATTTTCCATCATAAGTGCTAGTACCTGCAGTCCCATAAATGGTCTTAGCGTAATTTAAATCTACTTTAGGGAAAAGCCCCCTATATCTCAAGGAGTTTCTCCATTGTTCCATCTTTTCAGGATGCACGTGATTATATCGCATTACACGTTCTTGAACATCTTGGATAGAAGGTTCTTTCTTTAAAATTATTTCGAGGGTATTGTTTTTATAAGAAGACGTAAAGTAATGATTTTTAAACAACCCTTTTTTAGTAGCCAAATATATTTCTCCCAAGGAATTAAATCTTACCCAAGATATATTTGTAGAATAAAGTCCTTCAAATATTTCTTTAGATTTATTTTTAATAATATCAATTTCATAAAAACCATTATTCGAGCCTAAATAAAGGGTATTTTTCTGTAATTCTGTCTGCTCTAAAGAGTTAATCTCTAAATTACTTATGCCTGATATATATAATTTTTTCCAATTAATCCCGGAATCTTTTGAAACAAATAATCCTTTAGTTGTTCCCAACCAAATCTCATTACTATTGAAAACATTAATCTTTATAATCTTAGAAATCAACCTAGACCGATCTTCCTCTTTTTCCTGTCTTAAAACAAAAATCCTCTCAACATTATCATTTGCTAATAAAGTATACACTCCTTTATCCGAAGCAATTAATACTCTATCATTTTGAGGATCCGGTTCTATCCAATAAATAGAATTTTCTCTTAAACTTTTTAATTTACTCCAACTCAGAAAATCTTCCGCAGAAGAATATATCCCTTGACTTGTCCCAATATGAATAATCCCCTTATTTTTTACTGCTGTATATATTTTTTGGTCATCAGGAGCTGAATATAGTGTTTCTAATTTATCCTTAAATTTAAAAAGATGTCTCGTTGTACATATATATATAACATC
This sequence comes from Candidatus Omnitrophota bacterium, assembly GCA_023135905.1. GTDB lineage: Bacteria > Omnitrophota > Gorgyraeia > Duberdicusellales > 4484-171 > JAGLSE01. Next base: position 32,573 of record JAGLSE010000029.1, on the reverse strand, counting down.
TGCTAAATATAGGTCAAAAAAAATATGCTGTATCTCCTCACCTTTAAATACAGCAACTTTTAAAAAACTTTCAGCATTATCTTTGCTTTTAAACAATGAATTATTCGATGCCGCATACAAAAAACTAGAATCAAACCTTGAAACAGCTATTCTTTTAAATTGAGCATCTTCTAAACCATTGATTTGATTAAAAATAGGAAAAGTTTTATGGAATGTTATAAGCAGGACAAAAGAGATACAAATTACTACTTTTTTCATTATTAAGACATAATGTATATATTAAATTTGTATAATAGAACTTAGATATTAATTAAAGAGCCCTCATCAGACGTTACATTCTAAAATAGAAAATGGTTCGCCAAATAAATAAAAACGTATTTTTGTTTTACTGCTTTATGAACAACTTTATTTTCAAAAATTAATAGTAATTATCATTTTTTTTAAAACCTAAAATCTACTACCCCGTAGCAAGTTACGAGGGTATCGAAGGTTTCCCCTAAATAACTTTTCTGCAGTAAACTGTGGGTAAATAAACCCGAAATCCTTCGATTCGTTTTACTCGCTCAAGATCAATTCGACTACAGATTTTTCTCCGAAACATCTAAGTCTCATCGATTAAAATAAGTGGCGAGGAAGGGAATTGAACCCCTGACGCAGGGATTTTCAGTCCCTCGCTCTACCAACTGAGCTACCTCGCCATCTATATAAAGCCTAATATTAGTTATTAAAATATAAAAATTATAACATAGAGACTCGTTTAGGCAAGATATTTTTGTTGCTAAACTAGATATCAAAACAAATATTACCAAATTTTTTTCCTACTTGCCTCGCAGACAGGCTTTGAAATTCAAGTCTCCTAAACCTTTAGTTTTCTCCACTACCAACAAAGCTAAGACACCCAACGCTTTAATCAACTACCCCGCAGTAAGCCACGAGGTATCGAAGGTTTCCTCTAAATAACTTTTCCGCAGTAAACTGCGGGGAATTAAACCCGTGATCCTTCGACTCGTTTTACTCGCTCAAGATCAATTCTACTACAGATTTTTCTCTTTCAGCTATTTCCATAACTTCAAAACTATAAAATAAATCTTTCAAAAAAGGTTCATCTTGAATGATTTGCTCATACCTACTTATATAATTAACTAATATGTTTATGCTATCCTTATAAAGCCAGACTTTATAAAATCAGCATTGGATTCTTCACTAATTTTTCTAGCATTACCCTACAAATCAATAAGTCGAGCTACTACTATAGTAACAAATATTATTATGTCCTATAAAGTATGAGATTTTCTTATCTTATCTTATCCAACATAACAAATAATGACTATGCTTTATAAATTCAAACCCACAGATATCTACTTCAAATCCTTAGATGACCGTCGTTTTGATTCAGTATCTATCTTTTCAATAACTTTATTTACTGAGTCTGCTATTTCTTTAAATTCATCATATTCACGAAAAGATATCGGAGGAGGAAGGTCATTGCTTTCAGCCATCATATCTAAATACCTTTTAACTCTATAAATTGGCCCGGCAATACGATGCGAATATATAATTGCCAATATCATTACAAGAAACGAAACAATAAATAAACCAATAAGAATTTGCATACAAATATTTATCCATTCCATAAAATTAGATAAGTATGTCTTTTGCATACTTTTCTGAAAAGATAATAACTCAATTTTTAAAGTCAATATTTTCTCTAAAACTTTTATAGGCTGTTTCTGACCTTCTAATTCATTAAGCATTTGGGTATATTTACTAATTTTGTTTAATTCTAATTCTGACCGTAAAATCATATTTTCACCGCTTTTAACTAAAAAGAAAACACAAAAAATACTTATAGCTAAAGCCGGCAAAACACTCAACAAAATATATCTGACTTGAATTGAATGGTGTATTATAAATTTTCTTCGCTTATAAATCTTTTTTACCATTACACCTCCTTTAAAATATAATACCCTTGATAAAATAAAACCAATACTTAACTTTACCCAATATTTATTTTTAAAGTTAAACTAATGACTAAGAACATTAACTTTTTATTAATATAATCAATATTGCTATTAATCTCAATTTGCAGTTTAAATAACCTAAAAATATTTATTTAGAAACCTTTCTTATTTCTTTTTTCTATAAATAAACACAAAAATAGTCACTATACTAAACATAAAAAAATTAAAAACATTAAACACTTTAAAGACTAAATCCTCAGAAACTAAACCCGCCGGCAGCATTAAAGCAAAACAACTCCAAACCCCGATAGCCCAACACAAACTAATATCTACTGATGATTTTCTTTTTACTATTCTAAAAATAAGGGGGATATTCCATAAAGGCAAAATTACAGCTGAGATTAAAGCAATTTTTTGAATCATGAAAAACCAACTTTTTTTATCATTTAAATAATTATAACTGAATAACAGAATATCCTTTTTTTTCTAAAATAGAAATAATTCCTTTCTCTCCGACTAAATGAGCGGCTCCAACCACAATAAAATAGATAGCATCATCTTTTAAAAAACCGTCAATCTTATTAGCCATCTTTTCGTTTCTATCGTAAATCAATTTATCATAAATATTCTTTATTTCCGGATATACTTTTAAAGGCTTACTCAACATCAATTCCATTTTTTCTGCATCCCCATTTTTCCAAAGATACAACATTTTATCCATTTCATGTGATATAAGGTCTACTTCGGCTAAAGTAGAAAGTAAAAAAAGTTCTTGTTGTTTTTCTGAAAAACTATCAAACAATCCAAGCTGAAATTCGAATGTTTCAAATCCCAATATTTTTTTATTATTTTTTGCTTTCTCTAAAAAATACTTATCTATACCATACTCTGGGTTATATCCTAATCGCATAAGTTCCATAGTCGTTATATTCATCGCTATAAACCAAGGTTTACTATCATTGAAAAATTCTATATCTAATCCTAATTTTTGAAATTTTTCAGCCGCTAATTGGTAAGTCTTACCAGATAAATGGTCTTTTAAAATTTCGCCTACGGGATAAAATCCTTTTTCAAAAACCATATTTTGAATAATTACAGGATCAATATCATTTAGATTAACCTCTACTACCAAAAAGTCTGATTTCTTAAAACTCTCTTCAATTTTTACATCTAAAGGATAAAATTCCTTCTTACCCAAGTGAATAGAACCAAGAATATAAACTTTATTTACTGCTGATTTAACTTCCCATAAAAAATTATTATTATTTTCATTTAAATGATTTTCCGAATACCCTAACCTTGAAATCAAAAAACTAACACATAAAAACAAAAAAAATTTTTTCATATTTTCCTAATTCTCTATACGGAATCACCGAACCCGCAGCAAACTGCGGGAATTAAACCCGAAATCCTTCGACTCGTTTTACTCGCTCAGGTTCTATTCGACTACAGATTTTTCTCCAAAAGTCTATGTCTCATTGATTAAAAATCTATATTGTTTTCTGTCCCAACAAATACTATTTTTTATCCTTTAACAACACTATAACTTCCGAAAGTTGTGTTGATATTTTTCTTAATAAATCAGCTTGTTCACGTTGTGCACGGTCCTGTTTATCCTGTATTTGTTTTGCCTGTGCTGCCATTTTTGATAAATCACCTAATTGATTAAACATAAAACCTCCTACATTTCATACTATTTCTATTTTTTTCATCACTACATTAAAAATTTTTACTCAGCTTTTTAATATAACTTTTATAATTCAATTGTATATCCTTAAAGCTATCGCAGCCAAACTTATCTAAAAAACTTTCTGTTATCGCGATAGCAGACATACTTTCGGCAATAACCCCGCAAGCGACAATCGCGCAAGTATCGGAACGCTCAACAATAGCTTTTTCTTTTGTCATGCCCTTAAGATTTACTGAATCAAGAGGTTTTCTTAAAGTTGCTATGGGCTTCATGGCTGCCCTTAAAATTATTGGTTCACCTGTTGAAATGCCTCCTTCAATACCTCCGGAATTATTAGTTTTCCTATAAAAACCTGTTGGATTACTTCTATCTTCTTTATTTTTTGTATAATATATTGAATCATGAGACTGGGAACCTCTTTTCTTAGCGTACTCAAAACCTAAACCAACCTCTACTCCTTTAACTGCCGGTATCCCCATTAAATAAAAAGATAATTTTGCATCAAGCCGAGTATCAAAATGCATAAAACTTCCTAAACCCGGACAGATACCGTCTATCCAAACTTCTACGATCCCTCCAATAGAATCTTTTTCTTTTTCAGTATTTTCAATTTCTTTAATCATTAATCTTTCTTTATTTTTATCTATACAATTAAGTCTTGAATTCTTAGTTTTATTTAAAATATCTTCATAATTAAACGGTTTTTTGTCAGAACTTATCGACCCGACATCAGTGACATAACTACATATTCTAATCCCAAAATTTAAAAGAAACTGTTTACATATTGCCCCCACACTAACTCTTGCAACTGTTTCTCTTGCCGAAGATCTTTCTAATATATTTCTGACATCTTTCTCACCATATTTCATTGCCCCTGACAAATCCGCATGTGATGGCCTAGGAATGGATAACTCTGGTAATTCATCTTTTTGCTCTGCAAAAATTCTTGAATCAGTATTTTTAATAAAAATTGCTATAGGGCTTCCTAAAGTGATTTTATTTCTTACTCCAGACAAAATTTCGACCTTATCATCTTCTATAGTCATCCGCTTCCCTCTGCCAAACCCAGACATCCTTCGTTTTAATTCTGCATTTATAGTCTCAGCTTCAATTTTTATACCTTTGGGAAAACCTTCTATCACCGCAACATTTCCTTGCCCATGAGATTCTCCCGCAGTTAATATTCTCATTACTCTATCTCCTTTTTAAATTATTTTAAAAAAAAAATTACTTTTTTAAAATACAAAATTAAGAATTTTAGGTCCCCACATGAAACAAATTAAAGTCGCCCCTGACAAATATGGCAAATATGGAATAAGATGTGATTTTTTAAAAATAATAGCAAAAATTGAATATGCTACAGCCAGAAAAGGGGCGATAAAAAAACATAATATAGCCATTTTCCAGCCTAAAAATACTCCCACCATACCCACAAAATCTACATCTCCTAACCCTAAAGATTCTGTTTCTCCTTCAATAGATTGTTTATTACGTAAATAAAGAAAAATACTAAGAAAAACATCACCAAACAATTTAAAAAGGTACGTAAATCCTAATCCTATAAGCAATCCCAATATCGCATCATATATTGGCATTGCAGTTATATCATACACCCCGCTTTCAAAAACTTTTAAACTCGATACAAAACTAAAAATTATACCGACAGTAATACCTAAAACACACATATATGCGGGGATTGCATGATAATCTATATCAATAAAAGAAACTACCACTAAAAGACAAAAAAGAAATACAAATTGGGCATAAACTAAAGAAATTCCAAACTTCAAATAAAGAAGCAAAAAGATTAGTCCTGTTATAAACTCAACTAAAGGATACCTAAATGGAATAGGCTCCTTACAATTACGACATTTAGCTTTTAAAAAAATATAACTTAATACAGGTATATTATCATACCATTTAATTCTTTTATTGCATTTAGGACAAGAAGAAGGAGGAAAGACAATAGACTTATCTTTGGGTAATCGATAAATACAAACATTTAAAAAACTTCCAATACACGTGCCGAAAACAAATAAGATTATCTTTTCATACATACCTTTTTAATTCCTTCATTTAGTCCTATCCTCATTTCATCAACTATTTCTTTTATAGAAATATCTGTTCCTGTAAAAAGAACGAAAGAAAGCGCACCTTGATATAAAAGCATACCTAAACCATTAGAAACTTGCGCGCCAACCTCTTTAGCCAAAAACAATAGTTTTGTCTCAATAGGGTTGTATATCAAATCATAAACAAATAAATCTTTATGCAACATTCCTTTTTTTACTAAACAAGGGTCTTCTTTATTTAATCCTACAGGAGTTGCATTAACCAATAAATCTTTCTCTTTAATATTCAAAGCTTCAATGGAATCTACCGCTGATATTTTCATATTGGGAAATAATTCTTTTACCATACTAACTATACTTTTTGATCTTATTTTATCAATATCAAAAATACATATCTCTTGAACACCTGACTTTGCCAATACATAAGCAACCGATCTAGCAGCTCCTCCAGCCCCTATCATAGCTGTTTTTTTATTTGCCGGATTAAAATTTTCTTTTAAACTTATCTCAAATCCAGGAATATCGGTATTAAAGCCTAACCATTTACTATCTATTCTAACTATTGTATTTACAGATTGTATTATTTTCAAATAAACATCTTCTTTTTCCAATTCAACAAACTTTAAAACCTTTTCTTTATAAGGGACTGTAACATTCAATCCGTAAATATCACTATCATCCAAACCTTTAAAAAAACTTTCCAATTCTTCCGGCTTTTTTTCATATAAACTATAATCACCTGAAATATTAAATTTTTTAAACGCGGAATTATGTATTGCCGGAGACAAAGAATGTTTTACCGGATAACCAATCAACCCAAACAATTCTATTTCTGTTTTTTTCATGACAATTCCTTTTTTCTTAATTTCTTAAAAACCTTTTATCTCTAAACAAATAAAAACCTTATTTAATCCTATTCAAAGCATCTAAATAAGCCTTCACTGAAGATTCTAATATATCAGTACTTGAACCTCTACCACTATAGATTTTGCCTTTAACTCTAACTTCAACCCTTACCCTACCTTGAGCGTCTTTCCCCCCTGTAATGGCATCAAGTTTATACGCTAAAAGTTTTGTCTTTATTTTTGTGATTTTATCAATTGCCTTGTAACAAGCATCAACCGGACCATCTCCCGTAGATTTAGCTTCAATTATTTTTTTTTCATACCTAATCTTAACACTAGCGTCCGGAACTATATCCGTCCCGGTAGTTGCTCTTACAGTAATTAATTCATACGTCTTAACTTTAGGGCTTGTTTCTTCCTCTACTAAAGCTATCAAGTCATCATCAAAAACCTCTTTTTTCTTATCCGCTAATTGTTTAAATTGTTCAAAAATTTTATTTATTCTATTATCCGCAAGTTTTATTCCTAACTTTTCAATTCTTTTAACTAAAGCATGTCTGCCCGAATGTTTCCCTAAAACAATTTTACTTTTGCTAATACCCACGTCTTTGGGATTCATTATCTCATAAGTACTACTTTTTTTTAACATAGCATCCTGATGAATACCTGCCTCATGAGCAAAAGCATTCTTACCAACAATTGCTTTATTAGGAGGGATTACAAACCCAGTCAGATTACTGACCAAAAGAGATGTCTTGAAAATTTCTTTGGTATTGATAGATATATTCATATTTTTAAATACATCTTTCCGGGTCTTTACAGCCATAACTAACTCCTCTAAGGAAGCATTTCCCGCTCTCTCGCCTATACCATTCATTGTACAATGAACCTGTCTGACTCCAGATAAAACAGCAGAAAGCGAATTAGCAACTGCCATTCCTAAGTCATCATGACAATGTATAGACAATACAGCCTTATTTATATTCGGAACATTATTAATAATATCAGTTATTAAAGACTGTACTTCTAATGGATATGTATACCCTACAGTATCGGGGATATTGATAGTTTTAGCTCCTTGACTTATTGCAGTTTCAATAACTCTAAAAAGGAATTCTCTGTCTGAGCGTGTGGCATCTTCAGGTGAAAACTCAATATTATCACACAAATTACGGGCAAACTTAACTGATTTTTTTGCTATCTCTAATATTTCCACTTCAGCTTTTTTAAATTTATATTCAAGATGAATCTTTGAGGTTGCAAGAAATATATGTATCCGCGGGAATTTAGCCTTTTTAAGCGAATTACTAGCAGCTTCAATATCTTTTTTAAGGCATCTCGCCAAACCGCAAACACCACTTTTTTTAATATTGCGTGAAACCATATCTACGGCTTTAAAATCATCAGGGCTAGCTATAGGGAATCCCGCCTCTATAAAATCTACCCCTAAATTTTCCAATTGATAAGCTATCTCTAACTTCTGCTCAGAAGTTAGAGATGCTCCCGGAGCTTGTTCTCCATCTCTCAATGTCGTATCAAAAATAATTATTTTTTCCATTTTTTATAATAACCCTTTAATTTTAATATACTTCATGTTTTCTATTATGTCTCCTTCCAATAATCTCTGTCTTCCCATAAACAAAGGAATATCTTTTAAAATATCAACTATTAAATTTATATCTGTTCCTGAAAGTTTACCCTGGCTAACCATCGGTACATACATTTTCCCCATATTAAAAATTTTAGTCTGGATTATTTTTTCAATAATATCCTCTAATTTAACAATATAAATATATGAATAAGGTAAAGATAAATTGTCTTCCATTAACTCATTTTTTGAATATCTACTTAAAAAATTATATTGACTATTAAGGACATCAATCATTTTTTTTGTCGCATCCAAGGTTGAAGATACAATTATATATTTATCAAAATTAAAATAATTTATATTTAAAGCCTCAAATTTTGAAGATAATATATTTATATTTACTCCTTTATGATTTTCTATTTCTACCTCAAACGAAGCAAATATTTTTTTAGACTTAGGTAATCCCTGTTTAACTCTCAAAGCTGTTTCCCTCATTTCTTGAACTTCCAAATTTTTCTTTAGTCGCGGGATTATTTTTTGACTAATTAAAACCATTACTTCTTTAGCCGCTGTTATATCTTTCATTTCTATTAAGAAAGATAACTCAGGTAAAGGTATAGGAAAATTAGAAAAAGGTGTACCTCTACTTTGCGACTTAGATAAATTAAAAGGTTTTTCTTTAATATCTGAGAAAACTCCAACAATGTTTCGTCCTAATAACGGTAATATCTCTTTATCTATATCTAACCCTAAAAATTTATTTGTATCCATATTAGCATCCACCGCGGTAACAAATTTTTTCACATACTTCCATGATTTAGAAAAATTATTTGCAACTCCAAAACAACTAATACTATCCAACGGCATAAATTCAAATATGTTTTTTTCCATAATTCCTGATAACCGAAATATATCTAAGAATTCATTGGATTTAATGCTGTCATCATAATAACTATACTTTTTATAAAAAATACCCTGCTTAAAGTTATCATAATCAACAAAACTAAAAGATCCTATTGACGCTTCTCCTAATTCTTTTAAAAGCTCTTTAATTCCATTTTTTAAAAACCCTCTCTGATCGTTTAATCCTTCATCCAATTGGCTATTTTTTTCCATGTCAGCCATAACTCTCTTATAAAGATTTTTTTCGTTTGTGAATAACCAGACAAGGGCTTTGTTTTTGATTTCACTATGTTTATTCGTAATATCATGAAAATATCTACTATTTAAAAGTGACTTTTCATCATCTCCGTTATAGAGATCGATAGACTTTTTTATAAGCGTATCATTGTTTCCAACTAAAAGAACATCTCCTAAAAAAGCATAATAAACAGTAAGATCAATTTTATCCTTTTTTTCTTTAGAAAAGTTTATCCTTTTGACCCTTACCCCTTTATACTTTGAATAATCTGAATCTTCTTGTCGGCTAAAAGAAATATAAAAGTCCCCTATAAGTTTTTTAAATTTTTTTTTGTTGTCAAGACGGGTAAAAAATACAAAATCCCCTAGACTTGTCCCCGGACTCGGTTTGTTTTTTGGAGAAAATAATATTTGTGAAGAAAAAACTGCTAAAGCTGATTCGTTATCAAGCAATCCTAATATACTAAAGTTTTTTTCTTCTGATACATCAAACTTAACCCCTATATATTTTTCGTATAAAGGAAGGTTAATTATTTTTTGATAAAAAGGTGCCTTAGCAAAATTATTTATTTTTTTACTTAAATCATAGGATGAAAGATAATAAATGGCCTCATCGGAGACAATACTTTCAATATTATCAATTTTTTTAGATTTATAAATCAGTTTAAATCCAAAAAGTAAACACCCTACACCAACCAAAGAAATAAGAATTATGGTTAACCTTTTATTCATTTTAATTAAACATTTCGGATTAACTATTTAATCCAAGGCATCATTTTTCTTAAACTCTTTCCGACTTTCTCTATCAAATGTTCTTTTTCAATGTTTCTTAATGCCTTAAAGACCGGTTGATTTGCCTTGTTTTCCAAAATCCATTCTCTGGCAAACTCACCAGATTGAATTTCAGATAATATTTTTTTCATCTCTTCTTTTACCGAGTCATTTATAATTCTTTTACCCCTGGTTAAATCTCCATATTCAGCCGTATTTGAAACTACATAACGCATACCTTCTATTCCTTTAGCATATATCAAATCCGTAATAAGTTTTAATTCATGCAAACACTCAAAATAGGCTATTTCCGGCTGGTACCCAGCTTCAACTAAAGTTTCAAATCCTTTTTGTATAAGTTTAGAAACTCCTCCGCATAAAACTACCTGTTCACCAAACAAATCCGTTTCTGTTTCTTCTTTAAAAGTAGTTTCTATAACCCCCATTCGTGTTCCGCCCAAAGCTTTGGCATAAGCAAGAGCAATATCTTTAGCCTTATTAGTTGCATTTTGATAAATAGCTATCAAACAAGGAACACCTTTTTCTATTTCATACATATCTCTAACCAAAGTTCCCGGCCCTTTAGGCGCAACCATATATACATCTACATCTTGAGAAGGCACTATCTGATGGAAATGAATATTAAATCCATGAGAAAATCCAACGGCTTTCCCTTTTTTAAGATTTGGTTCAATAGCATTTTTATAAACCTCAGCTTGAACCGTATCAGGCGTCAATATATGAATAATATCAGCTTTTTTAGCAGCTTCAGCCGCTGTTAATGGTTGGAATCCATCTTCTTCTGCCTGTTTATAGTTAACTGTTCCCTCTAATTCAGAAACAATAACTTTAATTTTCGAATCTCTCAGATTTAATGATTGCGCTCTACCTTGAGCTCCATAACCAATTACAGCCACAATTTTGTCTTTTATTACATCTAAATCAGCATCTTTATCATAATAAATTTTTGTCATTTCATCCTCCGTTTAAACCAAAACTTTTTATTTAAATTAAATAATTAGGTGTGTTAATCTATTTCCCAATAGCAATTTTACCCGCACGAACAAGCTCTTTAATTTCTATTTTTTTTACCTCTTTTAAAATTTCTTTAATTTGCTGTGTATCCGCGCAAATTTCAAGAAGAAAATATTCATCAGTTTCTTCTATAACTTTTACTGGAAACTGTTTAATTAATTTAGTTATAACATTTTTATTCTCTTCAACCCTCTCAATTTTACATAAAATCAATTCTCTATCTATATACTTTTTATGAGTAAAATCAATAACAGTTATAACATCAATAAGCTTTTGCAATTGATTCTTTATCTGCTGCAACATCCTCTCATCTTCAGCATTTACCACAATAGTCATACAAGACATAGAGGGATCCTGTGTTTCTCCTACAGCTAAAGAACTTATATTATATCCTCTAGCACTAAACAATGATGCTACTCTTGCAAGAACACCAAACTTATTTTCTACTAATGCTTGTATTGTATGTTTCATATATTTTATGCCATCCCTCCTATCATACGGTTAATTGCTTCTCCAGCGGGGACCATAGGAAAAACATTTTCTTCCTCTTCAATTTGAAAATCTGCCATTACTGGCCCATTATAAGAAAGTATTTCTTTAATCGCTTTTTTAACTTCACTAATCTTTTTTACTTTTATTCCTTTAATACCATATCCTTTAGCTACTTGAACAAAATCCGGATTTTTTAAAGGTGTTCCGGAATACCTGCGGTCATAAAAAAGTTCCTGCCACTGCCTCACCATACCTAAACAATGATTATTTAAAATAATTATTTTAATATCTATATCATAAGTACTCAATGTGGCCAACTCCTGAATATTCATCTGGATAGACCCATCCCCAGCAATAAGAATTACTTGTTTTTCAGGATTAGCTATTTTAGCTCCTATAGCAGCCGGAAAACCATATCCCATTGTGCCTAGCCCTCCACTAGAAATAAAATTTCGAGGATAATCGAATTTATAAAATTGAGCTGCCCACATTTGATTTTGCCCAACTTCCGTAGCAATTAATGCTTTACCCTCTGTCTGCTTATAAATCTCTTCAACTATATATTGAGGTTTTGTCTTCCCTGATTCTTCCATTTTATAACCAAGAGGATGTTTACTTTTCCAACCTTCTATTTTTTTATGCCACTCTGACAAATCTAAAAGTTTAGATACCTCAATTTCTTCGTTCAATTGCCCTAAAACATTTTTAGCATCTCCTATCAAATCAACATCAACTTTTATATTTTTACTTATAGAAGTAGGATCTATATCTACATGTATAATTTTAGCCTTTGGAGCAAAACCTTCTAATTTTCCAGTAATCCTATCATCAAAACGACAGCCCACAGAAATTAAAAGATCTGATTCGGTAATAGCTAAATTAGCATACCCAGTTCCATGCATACCCGGCATATCAAGAGACAAATGGTTTGTAGAAGGAAAACCTCCTAAACCCATAAAAGTTATTGCAACAGGAACATTAATTTTCTCTGCAAATTCTAACAATTCCTTATTAGCTCCGGAGATTACAACTCCTCCTCCTGCAAGTATTACCGGCCTATTGGATTCATTAATAAGTTTTACTGCCTTTTTAATCTGAGCAGGATGTCCAAACATGTCAGGATGATAACTTCTTATTTCAACTTTTTCCGGATAAATAAAATCTATATCTTGCATTTGAACATCTACAGGTAAATCTATCAAAATAGGACCAGGCCTGCCGGTATTCGCTAAATAAAAAGCTTCCTTTACAGTATATGCCAAATCCTTAACATCTTTTACCAAATAATTATGTTTTGTAATAGAACGTGTTATTCCTGTCAAATCAGCTTCCTGAAAAGCATCATTTCCTATTAAAGTAGTTTTTACCTGCCCGGTGATAGCTACAATAGGGACAGAATCCATATTTGCAGTAGCAATACCTGTAACTAAATTCGTTGCTCCCGGCCCGGAAGTTGCTAAACAAACACCCACTTTCCCCGTAGAACGGGCATATCCGTCAGCGGCATGCGCAGCAGCCTGTTCATGACGGGTCAATATAAATCTTATAGGGGAATCATAAAGAGCATCAAAGAATGGTATAACCGAACCGCCAGGATACCCAAAAATTACTTCAACCCCTTCCTTTGTTAAACTTTCAATTAATATTTTTGCACCATTCATAGTTTCCTCTCACTTAATTTTTAATTAAATAACTTATTCTTCTACCTTCCAAAAACACTTTCAGATTATATCATCGGCTTTAAAAAACACAATACGAAACACCATTGCCCCTTAATTCACCAACAATTTCAAAACTTCAAAAATTCTTCTCACTCTTTATAAAGACACAAACATTCTTAAACTTTTCCGGTATCTTTAAGAAGTTTATACTCTACAGAATCAGCTAAAGCCTGCCAAGAAGCCTCAATAACATTTTCAGATACACCAATCGTTGACCAACTATCAGCTTCATCTTGAGACTCTATTAAAACCCTTACTTTAGCTGCAGTACCGCCTTTTTCATCAAGAACTCTTACTTTAAAATCAGTTAAATGCATTTTAGAAAGTTCAGGATAAAATTTAGTTAAAGCTTTTCGCAAAGCATTATCCAAAGCATTAACTGGACCATCACCATCCGAGGCAGTATGTTCAATTTTATCGTTAATTTTTACTTTAATAACCGCTTCTGAGGTTAATTTATTTTCCCTTTTCTCAATAACCACTTTAAACCCTAATAAATCAAAAAACTTTTTATGTTCCTTTAATTCTCTCTGCAATAATAATTTAAAAGAACCTCCCGCAGCTTCAAATTGATAACCTTCTTGTTCTAATTTTTGAATTAGTTTATGTAAATCTTTGGCTTTATCGGATTTTTTATCCAAATCAAACTCTAATTCTTTTGATTTCACGACTAAAGTAGATTTCCCAGCTAATTCAGATACCACATACCTTCTTTTATTACCTACAAAAGCAGCATCTATATGTTCATAAGCTAAAGGATTTTTTATTACTGCATCAATATGTATGCCTCCTTTATGAGCAAAAGCGCTTCTTCCTACTATCGGATAATTATCCCGGTGAACCATATTACACACTTCACTTACATAATGAGACAAATGGGTTAAACTTTTCATTTTCTCCGGTGTGATAAGATCATATCCCATTTTCAGTTGAAGTATTCCTAAAATAGATACTAAATTCGCGTTACCGCATCTTTCTCCATACCCGTTAATTGTACCTTGGATATGAATACATCCTTGATCTAAAGATATTACAGAATTAGAAACGGCCAATCCCAAATCATTATGACAATGTATTCCAAAATTATCTAAAGACATTTTAGATTGAACTTCGGAAATTATACTTTTAATCTCCCAGGGAAGAGTCCCTCCGTTAGTATCACAAAAAATAATAACCTCTGCCCCGGCATCTTGAGCTGCCTTTATTGTTTTTAACGCATACTCTTGATTAGATTTATACCCGTCGAAAAAATGCTCGGCATCATAAAAAACATGTTTATTATTGTCATTTAAAAAACTTACACTATCAAAAATAATTTTTAAATTCGCGTCTAAACTTATTCTTAAAACTTCTTCTATATGCAAATCCCAGGTTTTGCCGAAAATAGTAACATATTCGGTTTCTGACTCAATCAAACTAATAAGATTTGCATCCTCTATCGCCGGCTTTGAAGGATGAGCGGTCGATCCGAAAGGAACTAGCTTACTTTTACTAAGAGGATTTTTTTTGAAATAATCAAAAAACTCTTTATCCTTAGGATTTGAGTAAGGCCATCCCCCTTCAATAAAATCAATACCAAAACCATCCAGCTTCTTAGCAATATTAATTTTGTCCTGACAAGAAAGAGATATCCCTTCCGTCTGAGACCCGTCTCTCAAAGTTGTATCATATATGCTTATTTTTTTCATTTCATATACTCTCTTATATATTCTCCATCTATTAAACCATCATGATAATACTTCATTATCGACGCTTCCATTGACTGCATCCCCATATTTTTACCGGTTTCGATGATTGAAGGAATCTGATACCACTCTCCTTCTTTAACCAATCTTTTCATAGCACTGCTCATTACTAATACTTCTGCGGCAATTAAAAGGCCTTCACCATCTAATCTAGGCAATAATTCCTGAGTAATAACACCTTTTAACATTAAAGCTAACCTACTAAGTATATGTTTCTGCATATCGGCAGGAAAGAATGAAGTTACTCTATCTAAAGCCTGTATTGAAGTAGCTCCATGAATCGAAGATAAAACCAATACTCCCGATTCCGCAGCTGATATAGCTACTTCCATCGTTTCCATATCCAAAATTTCACCTATAACCAAAACATCAGGATTTTGCCTTAAAGCATTTTTAGCAGCTTTTGCAAATGAAAGAGTATCTCTACCCACCTCCCGCTGTTTTATAATCGATTTCTTATTTATATGTAAATACTCTACAGGATCCTCTATGGTAATGATTATATTTTCTTTTTTATTATTTATTAACTCAACCATTGAAGATAAAGTTGTAGTTTTCCCTGCTCCTGTTCTTCCGGCAATTAAAATAAGACCTTTCTTATTTTCCATAAGTTTATCTACAATTACCGGTAATCCCAAAGCAGACGGTATACCTGATTCAGTAGGAATTAACCTAAAAGTTCCTTCCACCTTACCCATCTGCATATGTAAATTAACTCTAAATCTTATTTTTTCATTATAATCAAAAACAAAATTCATTTCTTTATTTATCAAAAACTGTTTATATTGTTTCGCATCTAAACAATCCAATAAAGCTGACCTTAATGACTCTTCAGTAAAAGGTTCTACTTTAGATATTTCCATACTACCAATTCTCTTAAGAATGGGAGGATAACCTGAAACTAATTGTAAATCAACAACCTTTTCTAAATTAAGTTCATCTATAACTTTAAAAAGATCAGCTCTATTTAAAAATTTATTAAGTTTCTTCCTACTATCTTCGCTTATATCTTCAATCTTTACACCGATAAGATATTTCATTTCATCATCACCCATCTGAACCCATCTTACTCGGCCTAGATAAGAAATTCCTCCTGAAGACTCTCTAAACATTTTAATCCTAATTACAGAATTTAACTCCAGAGGTTCTTCTAAATAAAAACTAATACCTTCCTTAGTTATATCTTTTGCTTTAGTGCAAACAGCTATACTAAAAGACCCGTCTTTAAAAACCTTTTCATATTGGATTTCATCTCTAAACTTAATTCGTCTATTTATTCTTCGATTTTCATTTTCCATAATAAAAATAAATTATTTTAACTAAACATTAAATTTTATGTAACCCGAAAATTTTATGAAGAATTCTTAAAGCCTTTTTTCCTAAATCTTTTTTTATAACACAAGATATACTTATCTCAGAAGTAGATATCATATCAATGTTTATCTTATTCTTCGCAAGCACTGAAAAACACTTTGCCGCAACCCCGGAATGAGACCTCATCCCCACCCCCACAATAGAAACCTTAGCAATATTTTCATCAAAACTAACTTCTCCTGACCCAATATCTTTAGAAATCTTTTTAGATATTTTAATAGTCTTAGCCAGATCTTTTTTAGGTACAGTAAAAGAAATGTCTGTAGCATTTTTATGACTTACATTCTGAACTATCATATCTACATTTATATTTTCACAAGCCAAGTCATTAAACACATGAGCAGCAATACCTGGTTTGTCTAAAACATTACATAAAGTTATTTTCACTTCATTATCCGTAAGAGCCACTCCTCTTACTACAGCTTCTTCAATTACCGGTGTTTTTTCCATAATTAATGTGCCCTCCTTTTTAGAAAAACTGCTCCGAACATGTAAAGGAATATTAAATTTTTTAGCTACTTCAACAGCCCTAGTATGCATAATTTTAGCACCTCTGGAAGCAAGTTCAAGCATTTCATCAAAAGTTATATAATTTATCTTTTTTGCGTCCAAAACAATTCTAGGATCCGCGGTATATATACCTTCTACATCGGTATATATTTCACACATAGCTGCTTTAATCGCGACTGCTAAGGCTACAGCACTTAAATCTGAACCGCCTCTTCCCAGGGTAGTTATTTCAAAATCTGTACTTACCCCCTGAAACCCGGTTACTATAACAACTTTACCTTTAGTTAACTCTTTTTTTATACGATCAGCTTCGATCTTTAAGATCTTAGCTTGGCTATGATAAGTATCTGTAATTATTCCTACCTGAGAGCCGGTAAGAGATATAGCCTCAACTTTTTTTTTATGTAAAGCCATAGCCAATAAAGAGCAAGATATCTGTTCCCCTGTTGAAACCAACATATCCATCTCTCTCTCAGACGGATTTGGGTTTATTTTTTTTGCTAAAACAACTAACTCATCAGTAGTATCACCCATAGCTGAAAGAACAACTATAACCTTACAACCTTTTTTAATATAAAAAATTATCCTTCGTGCAACATTTTCAACACATTCGACATTAGCGACTGAACTTCCTCCATACTTTTGAATTATAATTTTATTTTTTAATTTATTTTGCATTTTACTAACTTCCTAAATTCTAATATCGTAAATATTCCTAAAATTATTAAGCCCAACGAAACGATTAAAAACAGACAATATTCCTTCCAAAAAAAATAATTTATTTATTTCTTTAAAAAGAAACTTAACAAATCGACACCTTTTTCAAAATATAAAGAACTGTTTTGAGCTTCAACTTCAGAATATGAAGAAAACTCTCCCTTTTCTATTCCAGAACCTGATATCAAAAAAGGAACCGGCTCATCGGTATGAGTCCTTAATGCTATCGGAGTAGGGTGATCCGGAGTTATTAAAATTTTGAAATTTTGACCTTTTAACCCTTCTAGAAGAGTTCTAACCACCAGTTTATCTATTCTTTCCAGACAAGTAATCTTCATTCTTAAATCCTGATTATGTCCAGCCTCATCGGTTGCTTCTATATGAATAAAAACAAAATCCAACTCTTTAAGAACTTCTAAAGCAGCTTGAGCTTTTCCCAAATAATTAGTGTCGTAATACCCATTGGCCCCTTCTACATCTAAGACTTTAAGGCCAATTATTCTGCCTATACCTTTTATTAAATCCACTGCAGATATTACAGCGCCTTTAATCCCAAAATGATCTTCAAAAAAAGGCATAGAAGGCTTACCCCCACACCCCCAAAGCCAAATCATATTAGCGGGATTCTCTCCTAAATCTATTCTTACTCGATTGATTTCATGATTTTCTAAAATTTTATTAGAACGTTTCATAAGATCAATAAGAACTTCACTATTTTTACCTTTAGGCAAATATTTTGTTATTTCTTTCCCCATAATATCATGAGGCGCAAAATATTTTAATTTCTCTAAACCCAATTTTTTCCCGCCTTTAAAAACCATAAGGTTACGATAACTGGTTCCAAAAACAAATTTAATTTTATCTGTTCCTAAATTTTTATTTACATGCTCCATAATAATTTTAGATTCTTTATTTGTTATATGACCAGCACTATAATCAAAAAGTTTGTTCTCCGCTTTAGTAATTAGATTACATCTCAAAGCTAAATCATCCTCTGCCAAAGTTACACCTAAATTAGCTGCCTCCAAAGGACCTCTTCCTGAATAATAAAGATTAGGGTCATAACCCAATAAAGAAAGATTAGCCACATCACTCGAAGGAATAAACCCTTTAGGAACGGTTTTTACCCTTCCCACAAGACCTTCTTTGGCTAAAGAATCCATAAATGGAATTTCTGCTACCTCTAAAGGAGTTTTATTACCCAAAATATCTATAGGATAATCACTTGCGCCATCTAAAACAACAACAATATACTTCATAATTTCTATGCCTTTTTAATTTAATTCTTAATGATTAAAACATCTATAAACATACATTTTCCAGAACTTAACAAGTATACACTATTTTAGTTACTTTTAAAGAGTTTAATACAAAGAATATATCCTTGCAAGATATTTTTATCATGATATTATCATATACTATGATAAAAAATTGCGACCTTGTATACTTATATAACGATGAAAAGAGAAACTTTCTCTTAAAAGTAGGAAAAAACACCCTACATACTGATAAAGGTTTCTTTAAAACCTCTGACATAATCGGGAAAAAATTCGGGGAAAAAATCGAAACAAATCTAGGGATACCTTTCTATATTTTAAGGCCTTATCTCCATGAAATGATAATGAAAGTACGAAGACAAACCCAAATAATATACCCTAAAGATATAGGAATAATTCTTACCAAAGCAAATATATTCCCAGGAGCCAAAGTTATAGAATCCGGCATCGGCAGCGGAGCCTTAACAACAGCCATGGCTAATTTCGTCCGGCCAAACGGAAAAGTTCATAGTTATGAAAGAAACGTAGAATTTCTAAATAATGCCAAAAAAAATCTAGAAAAAAATGGCTTAAGTGAATGGGTAGAATTCAATCATTTAGAAGTAATCGATGAATATCCCGAAAAAGAAGCTGATTTTATAATGATCGATATAGGAAGCCCTTGGGATTTAATTGATGCGGCCTATAAATCTTTAAAAGGCGGAGCACGATTAGCCACGATATGCCCTACCTTCGAACAATTAACCAAAACTGTATTCACCTTAGAAGAAAAAGGATTTATAAATATAGAATCCATGGAAGTACAATTAAGGAAGATTTTAGTTAGACGAGGTAAAACCCGGCCCGAACAAAGAATGCCCTGCCATACGGGCTGGTTAGTCTTTGCTTCCAAAATAATAAAAGAAACAAAAGCAGAACCAAACGTCGAATCACCTGTAGAAATAGAATCCGACACCAAAAATACAGATCAATAAATCAATAAATATTATCAGCAGATATCAGAAATTACAAATGAGGATAAAATGTATCAACATGTTACCAAATAATCAAAATACAACAACAAAAATAATATCATTACAGGCAAAAAGACAATTTCACATGTAATGCAATAAAAATACTGGAAGTCCTGATAAAATTGGCAATATAGAACCAAATAAAATATACATATAATCAAACCATTAACGTCGCTAAAGCGGCTTCAATGGCAGTTTATTTTCTCGTTATGCATAAAAATTTAAAAAACAAAGGTAAATAATGATGCTGTTTATAAAAATTACGCTGATATCTTTAACGCTTATTGGACTGGTATCAGATATATAATTTGCCAGAGAAAAGGAAATTGCTATATTCCTAATCCCTCAAAACGTTAGAGATGCTATCCATAATAAATTGAAAGGAACTAAGTTAATAGAAGCAAAAATTATTACAAAATCTGAAAAAAAATTTAGGAGATAGAAGGAAAATTTAAAGAGGAAAAATACGAATTTCAAGTTACTCCTCAAGGCAATATTATTGAATCTCTTTGTGAAAAGAAAATAGATTTATCAGAAGTCCCTTAAATTATTATTAATGTTGCTAAAAAAAAGATTGAAGGAATCAAATTAATAGAAGCAAGAATTATTACAAAATCTGAGAAAAAATTTTATTTGATAAAAAGAATATTAAAAAAGGAACAATACAAATTTAAAGTTACTCCTGAAGGTGAGGTTCTCGAATAAAACAGTAAATAAAATAAATGCAACAATAACACCCTCGCCAAAACCGTAGCCACAACCGGGATTCCTAAAAATTGTTTCAATTCCTTCAAATCAATATCTATCCCTTTTTTTTAAACTTCATCAAAAATATTTAGTCCTAATATAACCTGCAACCCTGCTTCAATTAACTGAATAATAAGTTGCAAATTCCTTTCTAACCTTTTTGCTGCACCACCATAAATAACCAAATCAGACCGATTATTAAGAATGACCAATCTGGTTATCCTTTCTTCCTCACTTATAAGAAGAAAGAATACATATCCGGAGTATCAATAATTTCGCGATTAATACCCCTTATTTTCACATTTGTCTTAAAACCTCTCCAATTTGTTCCGAGATAATTTGATACTATAGCATAGCTTCCAGTTAAATTATTGAAAATTGAAAAATACAGTTTTCTCCTTTACTCAAAATTTTGTTTTAAATATTTATCTTTTTTCATACAACCTTTTATTTAATATTTCAGATATATCCTTGCACTATCGAATTGATAATGACTTTTAATTTTATTAATAAGCTGTTTTTCATTTTTATCAAATTATCCTTTTAAGTTTTTTATTATCTTAAATGTCCGAGATATAATTAATTCTACCTCTTTTTGTTTTATCGATAAAGGGAGAAAAAAATATACTATATCTCCTAAAGGTCGTAGTATCAAATTTTGTTTTAAGCCTTCTTTATAAATCTTTAAGCCAATTCTATCTTTAAAACTAAATTTTTCTTTTGTTTCTCTATCTTTGACTAATTCTAAGGCTCCAATCATACCTATACATCTCACATCACCAACTATTTCAATTTTTTTAAATTCTCTTAACATCTTATGAAACTCAGGAATAAGCAGATTAACATTTTTTAAAACATTATTCTCTTCAAATATCTTCAAACTTGCTAAAGCCGCGGAACATGATATAGGATTAGCTGTATAAGTATGTCCATGATAAAATGTTTTTTTATCTTCATAATCGGCATAAAAAGCATTATAAATATCTTCAGTTGTTAAAGTAGCACTTAAAGGCAAACACCCTGAAGTTATACCTTTAGATATACACATTAAATCCGGCTCTACATCAACATGCTCAGAAGCAAACATTTTACCGGTCCGCCCAAATCCTGTGGCAACCTCGTCAAGGATTAAATGAATATTATATTTTTTAGCAAGACTGGCTACTCTTTTTAAATATTTAGACGGATAAATTATCATTCCTCCAGCCGCCATAACTAAAGGTTCTAAAATTATTCCAGCAATATCCTTGTTTTTAGTTTTAAATAAATCTTCTACCGGTTTAATACATTCAATATCGCAATTAGTTCTTTCCCTTCCCACAGGACACCTGTAGCAATAGGGGGTAGGAATTTTAATTGATTTAAAAAATAACGGGTTAAATACTTCATTAAACAAATCTACCCCGCTAACACTCATTGCCCCTACTGTATCGCCATGATATGAATAATCTAAAGAAACAAATTTTTGTTTAGATTTTTGGTCAACATTCTGCCAATACTGAAAAGACATTTTTAAAGCAATTTCAACCGCAGTTGACCCGTTATCTGAAAAAAAAACTTTAGTAAGATTATCTGGGGATATAGAAACTAATTTTTCGGCTAATTTGATAGCCGATTTATGAGTAAATCCGGCAAAAAGAATATGATCTAAAGATTTCAATTGATTAATTATAGCTTTTTTTATTTCCGGATGGTTGTGTCCATGAATATTACACCACCAACTAGAAATCGTATCATAATAAAAATTACCTTTATCATCATATAGTTTTATCCCCTTAGCCCTTTCGATTAAAATAGGGGGATTACTTAAACAATCTTTCATCTGTGTATACGGGTGCCAATTATACTGTAAATCTTTTTTTAACCATTTATTCATTTTATTTTTCTTATTAATATAATTTTAAAATATTCTTACCTATAAGCTTAAATTTATTATATAAAGTCTCCACATCTTTTGCAAAAGACAAAACTCCCAATATATTTTCTTTTGACAATTCCTTTACTATTTTAGCATTATCTTTTAAAATATTTTCGTTCTCTCCTTGCAAAAAATTATTAAAAACAATCCCTAATATTTTTATTTTTCTTAAGTTCAAAGCTTCTATAGTTAAAAAAGTATGGTTAATAGCTCCCAGTTTATTCCCAACAACAACTACTACTCCTAATTTTAACCTTTTCACTATATCTATTAAAAAAGTTTTTTTATTAATAGGCACTAAAACCCCACCTGCTCCCTCTACTATAACAAATTCAAATTTACCCGCTAAATATTTATAACTTTTTTTAATTTTTTCTATTCTAATAATTTTATTCTCTAATCGAGCAGACAAATGCGGTGATGAAGGAAATTTAAAAACATATGGCGACATAAAAGATAAATGAGATGAAAAAAAACTTTCATTTTTTCTCATTAACTTCAAATGGGATTTAATATCTTGAGAAAAAAATTTACTGCCGGTTTCTACCCATTTCTGGGTAACACAATTATACCCATGTTTTGATAAAAAGTCAGCCAGAAGACCGGTAACAATCGTTTTCCCTACTCCGGTATCAGTTCCTGTAACAAAAATACCCTCCATTCAAACCCCTCTATACAATTTTTAATTATTAAAAACTAATTCTTTTGATACCTTGACAAAAAAACACCTGATAATTAGATATTATATTCTTAAAATTATTTAAATAAACCTTTTCGACATCCTTAATCATCTTAGACGTCCAAAAATTATCCCCCTTATACCCATTTCCGCTTGTGCCGGTATATTTTATTTTTTTCAACAATTCCATCAGAGAAATATACTTCTCTGAATAAATCTCTTCCTTTATTTCAACTTTTTTAAATAATGAATTCAAAATTATTTCAATAGTTCCTTTTGTTTCAAATTCATTGGCACTTAACAAGACATTTTTTTTTGAAAAAATATTCAATGATTCTTTTAATTCGTAAAATGTTTGAGGCCCGAAGAAAGAAAATAAAACAACACCATTTTCGTTTAAAAGATTTGCGTATTTCTTTAACGTATTTTCTAAATTATCAAACCATTGAAAGCTGGCATTAGAACTGATAAGATCAAACCTCTTATTTATATTCGCGGTCTCAGCATCATCTATAATAAATTTTATATTTTCATTTTTCAATTTTTCTTTAGCTTTTTCAATCATTTTCTTTGATATATCTAAGGCCTCAATGTTTGCCTTTGGAAATTTCTGCCTTAACATCTGTGTATAATTACCAGTTCCACATCCTATATCAAGGATCCTATTTATTCCTTTATCTTTTATTTTTGAAATAAGTTCCTTGGCACAAATATTCTGTATAGACGAATACTCATCATAAAACTTTGCGTGCCGGGAAAAATTAATTTTTACTCTATTTTTATTGATATTTTTATTAACTAGTTTTTTTTTCATAACTATTATAACTATTGTTTTTAAACAATCTTATACTCTGATTGCCTTAGAATGCCTAAAACACATATTTAGAAAAATCATCTTCAAAAAAAGGCATATGTCCTCCTCCTTTGATTGATATAAACTTGGAATTAGACAATTGATTACTTATACCTCTGGCTTCTTCAATAGGCGCTATATTATCCTGTTCACCATGAATTATTTTTATCTTTTTTACTCCTTTTAACTTTTTGAAATTTAATTCTTCTTTTTTTAAATAATCCAATCCTTCCAATAAATCACTCAAAACCAAATCCTCACAATAACTTTTCAAAAGGTTTTCTTTAAACCACTTTCCTGAATCTTTATCGAAAAAACATTGGTTGTAAAAACTATAGAGAAAAATTTTTTTATTTTTTCTTAAATACTTTTTTATTTGAGATATTACCTGCTCGCTATATTTAACCCTTATGCTTACAAGGATTAATTCATTTATACAATCAGGATATTTTAAAGCAAACTCTACCGCTAAAGAACCACCCAATGACCAGCCCAGAATAGAAATTTTCTTTAATTTATTTTTTTTTATTTCTTCAAATAAAAAATTTTCAAATAAAAAAGGATTTAATTTAATTGGCAATAAATAATTGTACTCTAAATCTAATAAATTGAAAATTCGATAATCACTTGCCCACCCTGGGAAAAGAACAATTGTTTTTTTATAATTCCTATCGATATAATTAAAGATTGTCTCTGTTTTACTATCATAAACCATATTTATTCCTAACTTTATTTATATCCTTAAAAAGATTTTCCAATATTTCCTTTTTATGATAATAAGTTATAGAAAATCTCAACCTTGATCCCCCTTGCGGAACCGTAGGTGGACGTATAGGTAATACCCAATATCCTTTACTTTGGAGTTCTTCACTAAGACTAACTGCTTTCTCAGCATCTTTAACCATTAGCGGTACTATTTGAGAAGAACCTTTAACTTGATATCCATTATTTTTAAGTATTTCTCGAAAAAAATCAGCATTAGCTAAGAGTTCTTCTCTTCTATACGGTTCCTGTTTTATTAAATCTAAACTAGCCAAATTTACTGCTATTACATGAGCCGGCAAAGCTGTAGAATATATAAAACTTCTACAGGCATTAACGAGATATTGTTTTACATTTTTCGAACAAGCTAAATAAGCACCAAAACCCCCTAAAGCTTTACCAAATGTCCCCATTATCAAATCTATACTACCTGAGACACCTTGTTCTTCAGCCAAACCAGCCCCATTTTCACCAAATATACCTGTAGCGTGAGCTTCATCTACCATTAAAACACAATCATAGTTTTCTTTAAATCTAACTATTTGATCTAATTTAGGGCTATCGCCATCCATACTAAAAACACTTTCAGTAATAATAAAACCGTTCTTATATTTATTCCTTTCTTTTTTAAGTAAATACTCTAAATTATTTATATCGTTATGCTGATAACGAAAATATTTAACTCCTGAGAGTAATATTCCGTCTATAATACTGGCATGATTAAGTCTATCAGAAAAAATAACATCTCCTTTTTTGCAAATTGAGCTTATGATTCCCAAATTAGCCTGATATCCTGAATTAAAAATTAAGGCACTATCTTTATGCTTAAATTCGGCTATTTTTTTTTCAAGAATATGATGAAGTTCTAAATCACCACTTAAAAGTCTGGATGAACAAACACTAGTACCGTAAATATCTGTGGTTTTTTTTAAAACATCTTTCAATTTGAGATGGCCGGATAGGCCTAAATAATCATTTGAGGAAAAATCTATATACTCTTTATTATTAAAACTAATTAAACCTCTATTCTTAGAATGCGCAGGTTTTAATACTCGCAACAAGCTTTTTTCCTTTTTTACAGCTAGGAATTCATCTATCCATTCCATAAACTTTTTATTTCACTGATAAGATTCTGATCTTCCGTAACATCTCTTCCTTTGATAGTTAAATATCCTCCAATAATCATCCCGTTAGCTCCAGACATAAACCCCATACCTTGAAAATCTTTTAAAATTGTTTCCCTGCCAGCAGCAATTTTTATAATTTTATCTTTTAAAATTATTCTAAAAATACAAATTGTTCTTATCGCAGCATTACAGGATATTCGTTCTAAAGCTTCTAAAGGCGTCCCTTCTATCGGGACTAAAAGATTTATCGGCACAGAATCTACATCCAAATCTTTCAAAATATTTGCCATATCAATCCTATCCTGCCAACTCTCCCCCATACCGATGATACCTCCGCTACAAACCTCTAAACCAATTTCTTTAGCAGACTTTATAGTATCAACGCGTTCCTTAAACGTATGCGTAGAAACTATATTAGGATAAAAATTTTTAGAAGTTTCAATATTATGATGATACCTCTCAAGACCGGAATCTTTTAACATTTTTAAATTCTCTTTATCTAACGCGCCTAAGGAACCGCAAACTGCAAGCCCTATTTTATTTTTGATCTCATAAACTGCTTCAACTATAACCTCTAATTCTTTTGGATTTAATTTGTTACCACTTTTAACAATACCAAATTTTTCAGCACCGATATCTTTAGCTTTTATTGCAGCAGCAACAATTTCTTTTTTAGATTTTAAAGGGTATATCTGCACATTCGTAGAATATTTAGCTGATTGAGCACAAAATTTACAATCTTCACTGCATAACCCAGCTTTAGCATTAATAATACTGCATAACTCTAATTCTGACCCAACAAAATCTTTTCTAATTTTATTTGCTTCTAAAATTAACTCAGCAAGAGGAATCTTTAATAATCTTTCCATAAAATATTTTTCTTTTTTTCAACTCCGTTCTCTTATATTAAAATTAATATCATCTCAATAAATGTTCTAATAATATTTTTGTCCCTATTCCAATTAAAATTATTCCCCCAGCAATTTCTATACGATTCTCAAAAAAATGTCCTCCCTTATCTCCAATTAATACTCCAATAAAAGATAGTAAAAAAGTTATAACACCTATAACAATTACCGGGGTAATAATAGATATCTTTAAAAAAGCAAAGCTTAACCCTACAGCTAATGCATCAATACTCGTTGCAACAGATAAGATCAAAAGGGTATACACAGCTAAAGGATTTATCTTTTTATCGTCAGGTTTAATTTTAAATGATTCATAAATCATCTTTATACCAATTACAAATAAAATGGTAAAAGCTATCCAATGATCTATTCCAGAAATATAATTTTTTAGACTAACACCCGATAACCAGCCGATAATCGGCATAAATGCCTGAAACAATCCAAAAAATAGTGCGATTTTAAAAGCATGTTTAATTTTTAAATTCTTTATAGTTAACCCACTAAAAATAGACACAGCAAAAGCATCCATGGCTAAACCAAAAGCTATAAAAATTATCGATACTATATTCATTGTTGTCTATAATAATAAATCATAAATCCGAAGCTCTAAATTCTAAACAAATCCAAAATCGCAATTTCAAAATCAAAAACAAAATATAATGCCAAATTTCATTACCTATTTCTAATAATTATATTTGTTTTCAGACGATTCGTGAATAGCCCATACTTTTTTTAAATATAACATTTTGTCTTCAATAACGGACAGACACAGAGGTCAGTCCCTACATATTTCATTTTGTTTATTTTTCTACAATTCAATTTCGTTTTGCGTAAGCAAAACAAATTCCCTCCAAAAAGTGGTGTATATTTCGCTGAACGAAGTGAAGCATATTTCCATCTCATTCAACCCGTAAACTCGTCAAACCGCTAACTAATTCAATCAACAAACTTATGAATTTATCAACGTCCCCCTTGAACTCGCTAACTCGCGAACTAATTTCAACAGAATCAACTATATTTTTATCATAACTAAAGTCATTTTAAATTTTTCTTCTGCTTTCAGTGAATGAGGCTGTTTAGCTGGCAAAATAATTGATTGGCCCTTTTTTAACGAAAACAATTCACCGGATATAAAGATATCAGCGGCACCATCAATAATATTAATTAAAGCATCAAAAGGCGCGGTATGTTCACTTAAGGCTTGACCCGCATCAAAAGCAAATAAAGTGACAGTGCCTGCAGGCTTAGCTATTATAATTTTACTGACAACGGACCCATTCTGATATTCTATTAAACCTGCAAAATCTAAAATTTTAGCTAGATAATTATTTTCTTCCATTAAATAGCCTCCTTCAATAAAAACATGTATAAAACTTAATAAATTAAAATAAATAAGCGTAAACTCTTAGTAGTGCTTACGCTTATTTATTGTTTTATATTCCATTAAATATTTTAGATAGTTTAACGTCTTATCCGGGACATCATCTGGCAACCTTCTTTACAATGTGTTACTGGACGTAACATGAATTTAATAACTATATTCATAATTCACCTCCTCTTTAAACCCATTATATTTTATTTTAATACAAACTTCCAGCTTTATTTTTTAAATACTTCTTATCCGCTCAAAACAGTTTTCCCTAGCCTGTTTCATTTTTCTAAGAATCTATTCCACTATTTCACCTCGATAAATAATAGTTAAAGAAGAATCTATAGGATCATTACTAATAATCTCAGCGGTTCTAAAAAAATCTCCTAAACGAATACTTTCATGATTTAAATCTGTAATTATAATAATCTCACCTTTTTCTTTAGGTAGAATTCTTGTCCCCCACCCCAATTCTGCACCTTTTGTCCCAAAAACAGGGCTTTCATAACCTTTAACTTTAAGCTTTATTTTACTGCAAGGACAGGAAGTCTTTAAATTGATTATTTTTAAAGTTTCTTTCCCTTTATTTACAACAACTACTTTAAATTCTAAAATATTTTTACTTTTACTGATTTTTCCTAAATCCTGTAATAGTGATTCAATAAATATTTCCGGACGATTTTCTCCGGCTTCTTCTATCAATAGAGCTTTGATCCTTTCTTTGGAATCAACGTCGATTATAGCATCTAAAGTGAATTTTTTTGCTATCTTCGTTAATATCTTTTCCTCATCAAAGCCTCCATCCATCAAAGTTTCTATATAAATTTTCATTTCTTTAGAATGCTGACAATGGCAAGGTATAAAACCTTCTCCGCAATTACAACATTTCAGTTTAGAATAAATATCTTTTTTCAAAACAGCAAAAACGGGACCACAAATGAGTATTAATACTAAAAATAAACAACTTATCTTTTTAATCACAAATTTTCTCCTTTTAGAATATGATTAAATAACCATTAAACAAATTTCAATTTACACCGATTAACAACCTATCTAAGAATGCATCATTTCTTAATTATTGTAAGATCTAAATTCAATTTTTCCTAATTATTGTCATTATTCAAAGCCTCTTTTCTTTCTAAAATTTGAGCAAATATTGTAAATTTAGTCATCTCAGAAATAGGATCATTAGAAATTATATAAATACTTTCATCATCTTTCCCCGTGTCCTTTCCTTTTGTATTATAAATAATATTGAAATTTGTTTTTTCTTTGGGCTTCAAATTATATGATTCAATACTAGCTGTAGTACAACTACACGCTGAATGAATCCCTTTAATAATCAAATCTTCATCTCCGCTATTGCTAAGAATAAAACTTTTTTCAAGCACATCCCCTTCGATAACTTCACCAAAATCAAATTCATGACACTCTAATCCTGCCTTAGGAGCAGCCATAACTTCGCCCCTTACACTTACGATTAAAAATAAAAAAAGAAAAAAATATTTCATTTAAGTATGCCTCACTATTAATTTATCAATTTTCTATTTTATCAAAAAAACTAAAGAAAGGCTAATCTTTAATCAATTTATAATTTTATTTCCATAGCTTTGTAAGGACAAACATTGACACACATCCCGCAAGCAATGCATTTATCCTGATTGAAAATAATTTTTCTGGAAATCACCTCTACCTCAAATGCCGATGCGGGGCAAATTCCGATACATAAACCGCAATGAACACATAAATTCTCATCTCTAGTTACTTCTTTGGATAAACTTTTGATTTTCACTTTCTCATCTTCCAAATATTTCAAAGCCTTATCAAAATTATTTTTATCTCCTTTAAGTTCTAATACTAAAATTCCTTCTTCATTTGGAATAACCGTTGCTTTTAAAATATTAAACTCTAAATCAAAATCTCTAGACAACTTATACACTATTGGTTTATCTACCATATTAGAGGGAAAATGGAGTACTATTTTTTCTGAATACATAACTATTCACCTCCTTTTAATTCTCTTATCTTCATCGGCTTAAACTTATAATCTGAGTCAGCACCGGGAAATTGGGCTACTGCCTCAGTTAAAAGAAAGTCTCCTTTTTTAATCCAAGATTTTAATTCTTCAGCTATTTCCTTAGCTTTATAATAACTGGAAATACCGGCAGTAGTAACTTGCTTACCATTTATTATGATTTTTCCTGATTTTAATTCCGCGTATGTAGCCCGGCCCACACTTTCAGATATACCCTCCGGATAAGCTTTACTATAATCAACAATACTTGCTGAAATATCTTCATCTGATACGGCAGTAAATTGTGCCATCTCTTCATTAAGAATAGGTATTGGTACACCTATTCCTACTGAAAGGGTTGCCCCATAACCTAAAAAACTTACTCCTTTAAGCCATTTTCCATCCATCTGTTTTAAGTCCCCTATTACAGCAGCAGTCCCTGCCGGAGTAAGAGGAGTTCCATTATCAGCTCTCTTAACCCCGGGATTATGTTGTGTGCCCCACCAAGAAACATAGCCTACACCTCCACCTAAGAAAATTTTCGTTCCTATACCAATAGTGCGATAAAAAGGATCATTAAGAAGAGGTGACAATTGTCCAGCACTGCAATAATTAGCATTCCCTAAATTTGGTTTTAATGTCCCCATATATGTATATATTTGTTTATTTGATAAATTAACCGCAATATTATAATTTTGATATAAATTCCTGGGATTAAAAAGTACCGCTTCATTCAAATCCTTAAGATTAATAAGGTTATTTATTTTTTTACTAGGATAACAATCCGTACCATAGGATGTAGCCTTTAATTCAATATCTTTACCTTCAACTAAATCCTGAATTACATGGCCGCCGCCGTATTTAAATTCTCCCGGATAAACTTTATTTTTTGGATCGTCTTGGGCTAAAGCAGTTGCTCCTATACAAACATCAACTGCTGCAAAACCAGCATAAACTTCTATTCCATTCAAAGTAGTTCTGCCGCCGCCAAGTTTAATCTTAGGACTAGTATGCCCTACATTCAAATAAGCCCCTGATGAACACATTGGACCAAAAGTTCCGGTAGTTACAACATCTACTTCTTGGGCAGCTATTTTAGCACCTTTTTCTTTAACAATATCTATCATCTCCTCAGCTGTAACAACAACAGCTTCACCTTTTTTAATTTTTTCATTAATTTCAGCTATGGTTTTTCCCATTAAGCCACCTCCTATTTATTTAAAAAATTTTTTAAAGCCTAATAATTCATATTTATACTTTATACTACTATTTTAAAAAATAAATTTAAATCCAAGTAGATAAATAACGTTCTCCTGTATCCGGTAAAATAATAACAATTAGTTTGTTTATATTTTCTTTCCGTTTAGCTAATTCAACAGCTGCCCAAACAGCTGCACCACTGGAATTACCAACTAAAAGACCTTCTTCCTTAGCTACTTTTTCTGCCATTAATATCGCTTCCTCATCTTTAACACAAATTATTTCATCAATAAGTTCCCGTTTCAAAACTTCAGGAACAAATCCTGCTCCTATGCCTTGAATTTTATGAGAACCCGGCACCCCTCCTGAAAGTACAGGAGAATTTTTAGGTTCAACCGCAACCATTTTTATTTCCGACTTCCTACTTTTCAACAGCTCACCAAGCCCGGTAATAGTTCCTCCTGTACCAACACCGGAGACAACTATATCTACTTTACCTTCAGTATCCTTCCATATTTCTTCAGCTGTAGTTTCTCTATGAATTTTAGGGTTAGCCGGATTTTTAAACTGTTGCAGCATAATATAATCTGCATGGGTTCTCACAAGTTCATCTGCTCTATTTATAGCTCCTTTCATACCTTGATCTACCGGAGTCAAAACAATATCAGCACCTAACCAAGATAAAAGCAGCCTTCTCTCCATAGACATACTTTCCGGCATAGTCAAAATCAATCTATAGCCTCTTTGAGCACAAACAAAAGCCAAAGCAATTCCAGTATTTCCGCTAGTAGGTTCAATAATAGTAACACCTTCTTTAATCAATCCTTTTTCTTCAGCATCTTTAATCATTGATAAACCGATTCGATCTTTAACACTTGAACAAGGATTAAAAAATTCCAGTTTACCCACTAAATCTGCCTCTAACCCCTCACCTATCTTTTTCAATCTAACTAAAGGAGTATTTCCAATTAATTCTGTAATATTTTCAGCTATCTTCATAATCACTATCCTCAATGAGACTTCTCAGGCAGATGGATCTCGAATT
>JAGLSE010000028.1 GCA_023135905.1 Candidatus Omnitrophota bacterium | reverse complement strand
CCTGCCTTCCGGCAGGGAATCCCTCCGAGTTAGGGTAAAATGTCAAAGACAGTTTACCCTATATATAGCAAGGGGGGACACACTTATATTAATAAAATATTCCTTATTCTCCCGAGAATTAGACTTTTCCAAAGAAAAATTTAATTCTCCTATTTAAATTCTACCTACAGATAACAAAAATAAAAACTAAATATTCTCTATCTGCAAATCAATGCATCTTGTCACCTAAATAATTTTAAAATATCTCTTCAAATCAGTATCTCTTTAATCTTTGAATCCTCCAAAGCAAAAACATCAAATATTAATTCTTTATCTTCTGAAATTATTTTAGTTATAACTTTTACTTTTTCATTAAGAGATGTATACCTGGCTATAATTTTTGAAGACACCTCTTTAATATTTTCATCGTAAATACCTTTACCCAAGGCACTAGGACCCGACAATTCTAAAGGTTCGAAAAATAAATCCCCTTTTTCTGATAAATCTAGAATTCTTTGATTTTCCTGTTCATCTCGTCCGACAATCAACTTAAATTGATTAGAAATTCTAAAATGCCTTCCCACTTTTAATAGCTCTAAATCTTTACTATAGGTGTTTCCGAATTTAAACAAATCTCTCAATCTTTTGCTAAAATACTTATCAGTTAAAAGGCATCCTCCCGCAGGGGTTGGATAATCCCTTATTCCATATTGTTTTGCTAACTCTATCTGCGGTTTTCGTGTTCGCCCTGATATATCCAACAAATTGTCTCTATTTACCCAACCTTTTTCTTCCGGAATAGTAAGAGAAAAAAGTTTTGCAGACAACGGCCTTAAAATAAGACCTTCTAACCCGGATTCCTTTTCTATAAGAGTTAAAGACCTTCTATGCTGAGACATCGGCCTTTGCCCTAAAACTTCTCCTGTAATTACAAAAGACGCTCCTATTTCATCCATAATTTTTTTGACAACTTTGAACTTAAAAATTCTGCAATCAATACAAGGATTTATATTTTTACCATAACCATATTTTGGATCTCTTACCATTTCAAGATAATCATCCCCTAAATAAACAGCTTTAAACTCTACTCCCAAATGATCAGCCATCCTTTTAATAGATGAGCCGGTACAATCATTATTAGATTTATCCCACCTGCAAAAAGAGGTTTTAAAATTTAAAGCAATAATATCTATATCTTGCTCCAAAACAATCTTAATAGCCAAAATACTGTCCAATCCTCCGGAAAATGCGGCTATAGCTTTTATTTTAGATTTATTAACCATATTTAAATTAAATTATTTGACAGGTTTATACCAAATGTGATCAATTTATCCCTCAAAAATAATATTTCCTTTTATGCCAATTACAATACTTTTTATTGGTATGTTCCTTTTAACCATTTTTACAGCTTATTTTACTAAATTACTAATCCTCTGCGCAAGGTACTTCCATTATCATTACAGTAAGAGTCTCATTTATTGATTTATCTATCATATCTTTTATTTTTTCGATATAAATTTCCTAGCTGATATCTACCTTTAAACGAGCAATTACCAATATTTTAAAGAATTTTTTCTTAATTAAGCTTATTATCTTTTCTTTATTATTAATCGCTACTCCGTAGCTTGCTGCGGGGTAGTTGATTTTATTTTAAAGTATTAATTCTTTCTAAAATTCATGTTTTATTCCTTATACAAGGATACAACTTCTTAATTTTTTTGCAAATTAAATGTTATACATTAATATATTATTTTCATTATCTCTATAATTATCTACAATACTCTTAAGGGAAATATCCTCAAGAGTTTTAGATATACTTTTCTCTAATTTATCCCATACTAGCTGATTAATACAATTTACCGTCCTACGTGAAGACAAAATATTCTTTTCATTAATTTCAACAAAATTAAAATCTTTATCTAAAACTTTAACAATATCTTTAACTTTTATATCTACAGGATCCTTACCTAACATATATCCGCCATGAGCTCCCCTTATTGAATTAACAAGACCAACCCCTCTCAAAGGAATAATTATTTGACTTAAATATTTCTCAGAAATACCCTCTTTACCAGCTATCTCTTTAAGAAAAACAGGTCCTTTACCATAATTAAGAGCCAGACAGAAAATTAATCTCACACCATACCGTGTTCTCGCTGATACCCTCACATTTGTCTCCTCTCTTGAGATTGTTGCAATATGTAGCAATCCCGGTTTACAATGATTTTCTAACTTATTACTTTTATTCTAAAATATCCTCTGTTATTGGTTTAATTTTACTTTATTCTTTTCAAGATATTTACTTGTTTTCTCTAAATTTTCCTTTATCCCGCTAATCTCAAGAGCCTACAGTTTCTGGACTTTTGACTTTATGACATTGGCTACAATATCATACTTTTTGGATATATTACAAATCACTAACGTTTTTACTTAGTCAGAAAAAAAATTAAATAAACAATTTTTTCGACTTAAGCCTCCTATGTTTTAATGTCCCATCAAACACGCCAATATTACTATTTATCCTTTACTTCTTTACAATTCTAGTATGATTATTTTTTAAACCGCAAAACAATTCATAATCTATCAATTCTGTAATACTAGGATTATCTCCGCATATTGAACAATTCGGATCTTTAAAAATTTCAACCTGACGAAAATTTGCATCCAAAGCATTAAAGATTAAAAGTTTTCCAGCTAACAAATTACCAACCCCTAATATAAACTTCAAAACTTCATTAGCTTGAAGAGTCCCTATTACTCCAACAACAGCCCCCAATATACCTGTTTCCTGACTACCCGGAACAAGCCTTAGAAGCGGAGGCTCAGAAAAAAAACACCTATAACAAGCACTCTCATTCGGTAAAATAGTAGTCAATTGACCATCAAATTTAAACATTCCACCATGAGATAAAGGCTTATTACTTAAAACACAAGCATCATTCACCAAATATTTAGTTGGAAAATTATCCGAACCGTCAACAACAATGTCATAATCTTTAATAATATCTAATATGTTTTTTGAAGTAATACGTAAATTATAGTCTACAACTTCTACATCAGGGTTAATTCTGTTTAAGGTTATTTTCGCTGATTCACCTTTAGATTTCCCAACAGTAGTGGTTGAATGTACTATTTGTCTCTGTAAATTACTGAGTTCTACCACATCGGAATCAACAATCCCTATTCTCCCTACACCTGCAGAAGCTAAATATAAAGCACAAGGAGAACCCAGCCCACCTGCACCAATTAATAAAACTTTAGCATTTAAAATTTTCTTCTGCCCTTTTCTCCCGATATTCGATAAAATTATTTGCCGGGAATATCTCTCAATTTGATCTTCTCTTAATTTCATATCTTTTTTCCTAAAAAAAAGTCCTATTTATCTATTTCTTCTATCCTTACCAAACGTATCCTGTTTTTAACATTCCCAAAATCAACTACCCCCTCAGCAAGCTACGGGGGGTATCGAAGATTTCCCCTAAATAACTTTTCCGCGGTAAACCTCGGGGAATTAAACCCAGATCCTTCGACTCGTTTTACTCGCTCAGGATCAATTCGACTACAGATTTTTCTCCGGAAAATCTAAGTCTCATTGATTAAAACCCTCTACTTTTACAAGCATCATAACCATATTCGGTTCAAAAACCCAATTAAAATTTACCAAAAAAGTCTTACCCATAAGCTCTAAAACATTTTTAGAAAGCCTGATTTTCTTTAGCCTCCTCCCATATAATAAACAAATTCTACTCTATCCTTAACAATTAAAATAGTATCCTTATATTTACCCCTTTCAATTATTTTATCATTAATCTCAACAACCACAATTTCAGGCTTAATCTCATTTACTTCCAATAAATCCGATATACTCATCCCTTCATCTATATCTCTCTTCTTCCCATTCAAATAAATATTAAACATCCCTTCCCCTCCCTTAATCACTACTATTTTCATAGTTTTAGTAGTAATTAGATTAACATATTTTAATATTTTGTCAATAACGATTTTACCACTATCTTTGTTAAGTTTCAGTAGATAGTTTTTTAGCGGCCTTAAAAAAATAAAATTTCAAGAATATTTATAAGATTTTGAATTGGAATAGTATATTGAACAAGTCCAAAGTTAACTGGGCATAATCAACTACCCTGCAGTAGGCTACTGGGGTATTGAAGGTTTCCCCTAAATAACTTTTCCGCGATAAACTGTGGGGAATTAAACCCTAAATCCTTCGACTCGTTTTACTCGCTCAGGATTAATTCGACTACAGATTTTTCTCCGAAAAATCTAAGTCTCATTGATTCAAAAAAATATTTTACTTTATTTAAAAACTCTCTTTTGTAATATTAAAATATCCCATCTTAACAGCCGGAAATTCCTGTTTCATTCTATTTATTAAAAACAACAAACCTTTTGAATCAGATTTTTTATAGGCTATTTTTTTTAAATAAAAATCAGGATCTATATTTAAGTTGCGCCACTGTATCATATCTATCTTATATTCATCTATGAATTTTATAAGACTGTTTATTTGTCTTTCAGAGTCAGTAAATCCGGGAAATACAAACAAATTTATAGATACAAATTTCTTATACCTTTTAGCTATTTCAATAGACTTTACTACATCTTTGAATTTATATCCTGCCGGATTAAAATATATATTATAAAATTTTTCTTCCGTACTGTTTAAACTAATCCTAAAAGAATCTATTCCGGATTTACAAAGATTTTCCATTCGTAAAGGCAGACTGCCGTTAGTATTCATATTAATGGTTCCTCTATTAGTTATTCCTCTAACCTGTTTTATACTTTTAGATATAACTTCACTTTCCAATAAAGGTTCCCCCTCGCACCCCTGACCGAAACTGACTATAGCTTCCCTGGCAGTTTTTAAGTGATTAACCATAACTTCAACTATCTCATTTACTTGTGGTACAAAATTTATTCTTTGATGCGAAGATACACAATCAGAATCTTTATAGCTAATACAGCCTATACAGCGAGCGTTACAATACCTGGCTGTAGGTAAAGGAGCTTCCCACCGATTCAAAAAAAGATTTTTAGCCGCGAGACAATTATAATTTACAGCACAATTTGCTATATGTTTATAAAGCCTGTTATGCGGATACTTTTCAACAATATCTTTTACTTTATTTTTTACTTTATCATTATTATAAAAACGAGGGCTTTGTCTGATTCTCTTATCTACTCTAATACCTGTAATACAAAATTTTCCTTTATAAAAACCGCAAGAAGTATAAGGCCAAAGAGGCAAAATTATTTTTTCTTTAATCTTATAAGCAGGAGTATATAATCTTAAAAAAGCCGGGACCGGAAATGCCCCTACAGCTAAGACTTCTTTACCTTGAAACTCTTCTAATACTTCAACTTCTCCAGTATAAGGATTCAATCCTATTGGTAAACGCTGAGGAAGATAGAAAAGGGGACTGCCCTTAGGTAAATTTATTAATTCTTTTTTTTCAGGAATAATGTATTTATCAAGACTTTGCGAAACCATCCGTAAAAATGGGTGGTGACAAATATTTCCTTTTTTATCAGAAAAAACTAAATAAGGTAAATCCATATATACATTTTATAGTTCCTGATTATTATAATTTGTTTTCTATTTACTTATAAAATAAAAATTAACAATTTTAACTAAAACACAAAATAAGTAATCCTAAACCAAAAAAAAGTAAAACCATAAGAAACTTTATTTTACCTACATTTTTCTTTAAAAAATCATTAAATTTAGCTGAACTGACTCCTAAAATAGATAATAAAAAAATAAAAATTAAAGGTAAAATAAACATAAAATTATAAAGCAAAAGATACCCTGTAGCTTTTAACTTTAAATCCGTATTTTTTAAAATAAAAACTATGGTCGGCAGATACACTTGACCGGTACACACGGACTCTAAAAGGGATACCAAAAAACCAATAACAAAAGAGCTTATCAATAATCCCCACATACCCTTTTTTTTCTTTCTCAAACGCGACCCAATAACTAAGTTTATCCTCTTTTTCAAAAATTTAGGCAGTTGTAAAACCGCATCATCAGAGTTACCTGTCTTTTTAAAAAGAATAAAATCATATAAGGCTAATAGCGCCATAAAAAAACAAAACCCCGCGATAAAATAATACAGGACTTTATTAAAAAAATAAATACTGCTAAGCTTATAAAATAAATTAAAAAATCCTAATCCAATAAGAACATAGGTGATAAAAACAGCTAAACAATAGGCTGTTCCAACACAAATTACTTCTCTTTTCTTATAACCGTAAACCGATAAAAATGAAATAAAAAATACTATCACAGCAAAAGCACAGGGATTTATTCCATCAATTAAACCACTACCCATTATTGCCAAAACTGAAAAATTTTTATAAATATCCAATAAATCTACTTTCAGGAAATTTAAATTAATAGGACTTTTTTTCAAAAAAGCCTCTATCTCAATATCAAGTCTTTCTTTTATCGGACCTTCACCAACCAATAAGGTTTCACCTACCAAAATTGAAGGGACAAGACTCCGTTTCATACCATAACTAGTTGTGATAGAAATCAACTTTTGCAAACCTTCCGAATCAGCGGTATCTATCTCCTCCCAATAAACTTTATCTTTATATTTTGCCTTTATTTCGGGTAAAACTTCATTTTCAACTTTAATACAAACTTTACAATTATGAGAATAAAATAAAAGTATATTTTTCCTATCTTTAGCATATACAGAGATAGGAAGAAGTAAAATTAAAAGTAAAATTATTTTTTGTCTTTTTCCAAACATTTAAAACTCTCCAAACATTAAGTTCATAAACCTATTTATATAGAATTATAGCAGGATGCTCTCAAAAATCCAGAAACGATTTCAAAAAACCGTTTAATTTAACTACAATATTTTACTTTTTATATCCTTTAATTGTTATTATATATTTTTTCGGACTAACGCAAGGCTATTCTGAATTAACCAAAATTGTCATTCCTGCGCAGGCCGAAGGTCTTGCCTTTAGGCAGACAGGACACTCAAGTTTCTCTGATTGAGATTCTGACATTC
>JAGLSE010000027.1 GCA_023135905.1 Candidatus Omnitrophota bacterium | reverse complement strand
TTAACAATATCTTCAGTATATGTTGGAATGGAAACTTCATCGGCGCTTATCTTTAAAACTTTTGTTGTTTTAGCTAACTGATAAGCCTTATAAAGAAAATTATTTTTCCCTTCCCCAAAAACCCAACTAACCCTAAAAATAAGATAATCAGATAAATTTTCTTCTATTATTTTTTCTCCGTTTAATTTACTTTTACCATATACGCTTAAAGGATTAGGGATATCATCTTCATTATAAAAATCTTCCTTGGTTCCATCAAAAACATAATCACTACTATAATGAACAAGAAAAATATTGTTTTTTTTACAAACTGCGGATAAATTCTCTAAAGCTTTACCGTTTACCCCATAAGCCAAGTCTGAATTTTCTTCCGCTTCATCAACTAAATTGTAAGCCGCGCAATTAATAATAATATCCGGGTTTACCTCACTAATCGCTCCACTCACGCTTACAACATCAGTAATATCCATTTTCTCCTTAGAAAAAGAAAAACACTCAATACCTTTTTTAGATAACACTTTTTGAAATTCTTTTCCTAGTTGTCCATCCGCTCCAGTAATAAGTATTTTTTTCTCTTTCATTCTAATATCTCCTTTTTAGTAAAATTTTATAATATTTTTTATAAATCCATGCTTATTAAATAAAAATTTTACTCACTCTTACCGAGTTTGTAAAGGATAAATTAAAATTTTTCTATAATTGCAAACGCGATTTTTATTCCATCTGCTCCACTTGACATTATTCCCCCGGAATAACCACTACCTTCACCTGCTATATAAAGGTTATCAAAACAATCACAAAGCATATTATTTCCCCGTAAGACCTGAATAGGAGATGAACTCTTACTATCAAGACCCATAATAATTCCTGAATCAAAACCTTTTATTTTTCCACAAAAATCTTTTAACCCTTCCTTAAGAGAACTACTCACTTCCAAAGGCAATAAATCCCATAAAGGAGCTGACTTAATTCCTAAAGGATAACTTGATTCAACTCCGCTTAAACTCCCTTTTCCCCTAATAAAATTTTTAATACCGCAATATGGAATTTCATAACTCCCTGAATATTCATAAAAACTTTGTTCAAGATTTTCCAGCCAATCAAGAGCTTCTTCCGGTAATGTCAGCCTGCCGTTTATTTTATCTAAATTTATTCCCGCGACACAAGCAGCATTAGCAAATTTTCCATCTCGTTTATAATAACTCATCCCATTTACTATATTTGTATTGGCATAAGCAGCAGCAGGAACAACTGTTCCTCCCGGACACATACAAAAAGTATATACAGAAAATTCACCATCACCCTTTGATGTAAGGCGATACTCCGCAGCTTTAACTCCCGGAACGTTTTTCCATCCCCACTGAGCAGTATTAATAATTTCCTGCGGATGTTCTACTCTGGACCCTATCGCGAAATTTTTTGTTCTAAATATAACGCCTTTTTTTATCAACATCCGATACGTATCATACGCCGAGTTACCGGAAGCAATGATTACTATATCAGTTTCAATTTCACCTTTATCTGTTATTACCTCTGTTACTATTTCATTTTTAATTTTTAAATCATTTACAAATGTTTCAAAAAGAAATATTCCTCCGAGATTTAAAAACTTTTCTCTAAGGTTTTTGACAAGCATATTAAGATTTTCACTACCAAGATGAGGATACGCCATATATCGAATCTCTTCCGGTGCCCCTGACTCAATATAATTTGAAATTATAAACCCCTTTTCTTTTAATATGTGTTTAGATCTTGAAGTCAGCTTACCATCAGAAAAGGTTCCCGCACCTCCTTCACCAAAAGCATAATTACTTGCAGAATTAAATATACCGGTTTTTTCAAATGCTCTAATATCTTCTGCCCTTTTATCAACTTCAGACCCTCTTTCTATTATAGTCGTATTAAATCCCGCTTTTTGAAGTACATACGCACTAAAAAAACCCGCGGGACCGCTTCCAACTACAACGACTTTTTCTTTTCTCTTTCTATAGGGGATATGCAGAATAGGCAATTTAACTAAAGTATTCTTTTTTAGATGTTTTGATGAGACTCCAACTTGCATTTGCCAATGGATACTATGTTTATTTCTGGCATCAAGACTTTTTCTTTTTATTTGATAAGAAAATTCTTTTAAGTTTATTTTTTTTTCTATCTCAAATCTAAGCTGTTCTTCAGTATAATCTGTAGGCAGCTTTAACGCAATTTCTTTATAGCCCATTTAAATCTCATTTATAATTGCTTCCTTATCAGACAAAACTGTTGAGAACAGTTTTGTCTGATAAGAATCATTTTTAGTTTTTCCCTTTAAAAGGATTTTTGCCAATCCAAATAGGCACAACATTTATTGTTTTAATAAGTTCCCTAACAGCCGGAATATCATCTTTTATAACAAAAGTAAATGATTTACCTTTTCTTCCCATACGCCCTGTACGTCCGGTGCGATGAGTATACTGTTCTCCTCTAGGAAAATCCCAATTCACTACATGAGAAACATGTGAAAAATCTAATCCTCGACCCGCGACATCAGTAGCAATAAGATACCGAATTTTCTTCTGTTTAAACTGTCTAAATATTGAAGATCGTTTACCCTGTTCTAATCCAGCATGTATATACTCCGCATTTTTAAAATCTTTTTGTATACTGCTAAACAGCTTATTTACCAAATGACGAGCATTACAAAAAATTATCATTTGAATAATCTTCTCCCTCTTTAAATATTGACTAAGTTCTTTATACTTCATATGATTTGTAGTATAAAAAAAGTAATGCTCTATACTTTTAGGAAGAGCTCTCTTTGAAATAAGCGTTATATGTTTAGGATCGCATAAACAATCATGGGCAAGTTTCTTTATTTTATCACTCATAGTAGCTGAAAAAAGAAGGGTCTGATGTTCATGAATAATACATGACATAATAAACTCTATATCTTCAAAAAATCCAACTTGTAAAAGTTGATCAGCCTCATCTAAAATAGCACATTTAACGTTTGAAAGGTCTACAGCTCCATCATACATTAAATCCATTAATCTTCCAGGAGTAGCGACTAAAATATGTACTCCATGTTTAAGCTTTGCCGTTTGAATTGATTTATCAAAACCGCCATAAGCAGCAAAAGGAACTACCCCTGTTTTTTCAGCTATCTTATGAATTTCGTCTACATACTGTATACATAATTCACGTGTTGGAACAATAACCAGACCCTGGATACTATTCTCTTTAATCTCAACTTTTTGAATTAAAGGAATAGCGCAAGCACTTGTCTTGCCTGACCCGGTCTCAGCTAAAGCACACAGATCTTGTCCGGATAAAATTATAGGATAAGCTGCTTCCTGTATAGGAGTCAATTCTTTATACCCCATTTTTTCCAGAGCTTTTATTATATTTAAAGGTAAGTTCAGTTCTGTGAATTTGATAAATTGTTCCCCCTAATAAAACCTATATATTATATAATGCTTAAATATTAAACTGCCCATTAAATTTTCAATTTTATATTTATTAAAAAAAATCTATTATCATAGTATCATATAAATATAAAAAAAATAGGAATTTGAATAAGAAGTAGTGTCAAGATTTATTCGCAAATTCCAAAAAAGGTAAATTTTGTTTTTGTTCAGGCATA
>JAGLSE010000026.1 GCA_023135905.1 Candidatus Omnitrophota bacterium | reverse complement strand
AGGAATATAAGTTAACGGACTCAGATGTTTTGTTCTAGAAACTCCAGTCTGCCATTTACTTACCGGCAAAGGGATCCGCATTAGAAATGTTGAAACTCTCTGATAGGAAATGGATGCGATTAAAAAATTATAAATATTCAGAGGATGTTTATTCCTTGTCTACCAACAAATTTTCAATTTAGTTTGACATACAATAGTATATTATATATAATCTAATAATTATGAAAGAAAAATTAAAAAGAATAACTGAAAAATACTATAATCCATTTGAGGCGACTAGTTTTCCTAAACCCTTATATTCTAAGGAGATATTGGATAATTTTGAAGACGGGAAAGCTGTTTCGTTTGCCGGAAGGTTAGTTTCTAAAAGGGAACACGGAAAATCCGGATTTGGTCATTTAAGTGATGAAGTTGGTCGATTACAATTTTATGCTCAATTAAATACTTTAGGGGAAACTTATCAGCTATATAAAGATTTGGATGTTGGAGACATTATCGGAATTAAAGGGGTATTGTTTAAAACTAGGACCGAGGAAATTACGGTAAAGGTTACAGAGATAAAACTTATTGCGAAGTCGCTCAGACCGTTACCGGAAAAGTGGCATGGATTAAAGGATGTAGAGGTTAGATATAGACAGAGATATTTGGATCTTATAGCAAATTCTGAAGTTAGAGATGTCTTTATAAAACGTTCTAAAATAACTGCTTTAATTAGAAATTTTTTTGATAATTTGAAATATATTGAAGTAGAAACTCCGATGCTTCATCGGATTGCGGGAGGAGCTGCTGGAAGGCCGTTTTGTACACATCATAATGCTACTGATTCTGATGTTTTTTTAAGGATTGCGCCTGAACTTTATTTGAAACGTCTTT
This sequence comes from Candidatus Omnitrophota bacterium, assembly GCA_023135905.1. GTDB lineage: Bacteria > Omnitrophota > Gorgyraeia > Duberdicusellales > 4484-171 > JAGLSE01. Next base: position 10,337 of record JAGLSE010000026.1, on the reverse strand, counting down.
TGGTAGGAGGATTTGAAAAAGTTTATGAGATAAATAGAAGTTTTCGTAATGAAGGTGTATCAACCAGGCATAATCCGGAATTTACAATGCTTGAAGCTTATTGTTCTTATGATAATTATGAATATATGATGAAGATTTGTGAAGATTTGTTTTCTTTTCTTTCGAAAGAAATAAATTCCTCGTTAATCATAGATTATCAAGGTCAGGAGATAGATTTTACTCCGCCTTGGCCGAGAATTTCTTTTGCTGATCTTTTCCAAAAAGAGTTTGGAATTGAGTATAGTGATTCTCAGGAAGTTATGTTAGAGAAGATAAGTGAAAAATTAAATTTAGCTAAAGGTTTAAGTCGAACTCAGATTATGAATATAACTGAAGAGTTAATAGAAAAAAATTATCCTAAGGGAAAGCCCGCTTTTATTACAGATTATTTTACATGGACTTCTCCTTTAGCTAAGAAAAAGAAAGACAATCCTTATTTAGTGGAGAGGTTTGAATTGTTTATTGCAGGGTTGGAAGTTGCAAATGCTTATTCTGAACTGAATGATCCAATAGAACAGAGAGAGCGATTTAATAAACAGTTAGAGGTAGAGGAAGAACTTCCAAAGAAAGTAGATAGTGATTTTTTGCTTAGTTTAGAATATGGTATGCCTCCTGCGACCGGATTAGGAATAGGTATAGATAGATTAATAATGATTTTGCTTAATCAGCCTTCAATAAGAGATGTGATTCTTTTTCCTCTCCTTAAATCTTTAGATAGTATGGATAAAGAACAACAAAATACAGAAGAGATAAACCAGGTTAAGGACAATACAATTGGGTTATAACTTTTATATAAGTCTGACTTTAAAAAATTAAGTAAATATTGTTTATAATTTTTATCTCTAATTTTTCACCTCAAATATAAGTTAATAAAAAATGATACCTGAATTATTTTTAGCAAAACGCTATCTTTTTAGGGGTAATTCTAGGCACATATCTTTTATAGGTATTGTATCTTGTATGGGTATTGCTTTAGGGATAGCAACATTGATTATAGTTATTTCGGTTATGAATGGTTTTGATCGGGATTTGGTAGAGAGATTTACAAGGGTTAAACCTCATCTGCTTATTGAAAGTTTAGAGCCTGATTATTTAGATAGTATAAAAGAGAATATAAAAACATGGGAAGGAGTGTCTGGTGCTTCAGTTTTTGTACAAACTCAAGTATTTGCTAAATTTGATAAATTGATTGTTCCTTTAGTTGTTAAGGGAATGGATTTTACAGATAAACAGGAAAAAAGACAGTTTTATCGGTATGTAGTGGATGTTTCGGGTAAGGAAGGTTTTTTTGTGGGTGAAGGGATAAGAAATAGATTCTTAGTGTCAGAAGATATAGAATTTTATCCGTTAGAAAAAAATCTTAAAGTTAAAAATGATAAGGTAAGGGGGGTTTTTAAGTTAGGTTTATTTGATATAGATAATAATTATCTTATAACGGATTTGGAAAAAGCAAAAAGTTTATCTCCGAACTATCTTATATCTTTGGGAGTAAGAATAGACGATCCTTTTAAAGCAAATGAATTTAAAAAGAAAATTTTAGAGAATTATGATCAGGGGGTGTTTGTAACTACTTGGATAGAATCCGATAAAATTTTATTTTCTGCTTTAAAACTTGAAAAGTTGACTATGTTTATAATTTTGAGTTTGATTGTTTTAGTGGCAGCTTTTAATATTTTTGCTACAGTAACGGTTAGTGTTGTCGAAAAGACTAAAGATATAGGTGTTTTAAAGTCTTTAGGGTTTTCTAGCACAAGGATCTTGTCGATTTTTAGTTTACAGGGTTTGCTTTTAGGATTTATCGGAACATTTTGTGGTACATTTTTAGGGTTGGGTTTATGTGTTTTAATGGAAAAATATCAATTTGTAAAATTACCGGCTGAAATTTATTATATAGAATATTTACCTATGGCAATAAATTATGGAGACATTTCATTAATTGTAGGTGTGGGGATGGTCTTATCATATTTTTTTAGTCTTATGCCGGCTATAAAGGCTTCCAATTTGTCACCTTCAAAGGCTTTGCGTTATGAATAAATTAATAGAGGTTTCTTCTTTAAAAAAGAATTATCGTGTAGGTCAAAAAGTGATTTCTGTAATAAAGGATATTTGTTTGTCTATTTATACAGGAGAGTATCTTTCTATTATCGGGCCATCAGGTGCCGGGAAATCAACTTTACTGCATATTTTAGGTGGTTTGGATAAGCCTACAAAAGGTAAAGTTTTCTTTAAAGGGAAAAATATTTATAAGTTTGGCGATCAAAATTTGTCTTTTTGGAGGAGTAAACATGTAGGATTTGTTTTTCAATTCTATCATTTAATAGAGGAATTGACAGTAGCTGAAAATATATGGATAGCGGCTGCTTTATCTTCGGTAAAAAAGAAAATTATTTTAAATAAAATTCAGGAATTATTAGAATATTTAGGGGTTGAAAAAAGGAGTAATTTTTTTCCTTCTCAGTTAAGTGGGGGTGAGAGACAGAAGATTGCTATTGCCAGGGCTTTAATAAATGATCCGGAAGTCATACTTTGTGATGAGCCTACAGGTAACCTAGATAAAGATTCTGAGGATAAAGTTGTAAATTTATTGAGTAGCCTTAATAAAGATAAAAAAAAGACAATTATTTTAGTAACTCATAATTTAGAGTTAGCTAATAAAGCCGAAAGAAAATTGGCTATTAATGATGGTATAATGGAAGTCGGATAAAAATAAAATTAAGTTTAAATATAAACTTTGTTGACCTTAATGGATATATATAATATATTAATTTTAACTGAACAAATGTAACGGCAATAGAATTAAAGGAGGAAAAATGAAAGTTTTTTTAAACGGCAAGATTGTTGATAAAGATCAAGCTAAAATTTCAGTATTTGATCACGGGTTTTTATATGGTGATGGAGTATTTGAGGGGATAAGAGTATATAGTTCTTTAATATTTAAATTAAAAGAACATGTTGATAGGTTATATGAGTCCGCGCAGTCTATTAGTTTAAGTATTCCTATAAGTAAAAAAGAGATGGTTACAGCCATAGTGGATACACTTAAAGCAAATAAATTAAAAGATTGTTATATAAGAGTTATTGTTTCTCGAGGGGAAGGTGATTTAGGTCTTGATCCAAGAAAATGTAAGGGAAATGAAACTATAGTTGTTATTACCGATAAGATAACCTTATATCCTAAGGAATTATATGATATAGGGATGGATATAATAACAGTACCTACTGTACGAAATATTCCGGAAGCTTTAAATCCTCAAATTAAATCTTTAAATTATTTGAATAATATTTTAGCTAAAATAGAAGCTGTTAATTCAGGATATCAAGAAGCTTTGATGCTTGATCATCTTGGTTATGTAGCAGAATGTACAGGTGATAATATTTTTGCTGTAAAGAACGGAGAAATTTATACACCCCCACAATGTATGGGTATTTTGAGAGGTATTACCAGGGATGTCGTTTTAGAAATTAGTAAAAAATTAAAAATACCTACGCATGAGCATGTTTTAACTCGTCATGAACTTTTTATAGGACAAGAATGTTTTTTAACTGGAACAGCTGCTGAGATTGTCCCTGTAATAAAAATTGACGGTAGAGTTATTGGTGATGGTAAACCCGGCAAACTTACAAAAATAATAATGAAAGAGTTTAAGAAATCAACTAAAGTTGATGGAATCAAATATAAAATTTAGAAAAATAATACTTATATATTGATATGTTGTGTAATATTTGCCATAAAAATAAAGCGACTGTTCATCTTACTGAAATTATAAATGATAAAGTAGTTGAACTTCATATTTGTCAAGTTTGTGCTCAATTAAAAACAGAAGAGTTGAGTGAGCAAATGAATATGTCTGATTTTCTTGGCGGCCTTGCAGGAGATATAGATGGTCACGAAGAGGTATATTCATTAAAGTGTCCATCTTGCGGACTTCTTTATGGTGAATTTAAAAAGAAAGGCAGATTAGGGTGTGGTGAATGTTATTCTTTTTTTCGAAAACAGCTGTTGCCTCTTTTAAAAAAGATTCATAGTTCAATTAGGCATGTAGGTAAAACACCGAAAGCTGTGGATAAAAAAATAGCTGTTAAGGCAACAATAAAAGAGTTAAAATTAAGTCTTTCTCGGGCTATAAACTTGGAAGAATATGAAGAAGCTGCCAGGTTAAGAGATATAATAAAAGATTTAGAAGAAAAAGAAGAATAAGGTTGTCTTAATTGTAAAATGGTTTTTTTATAGATATAAAGAATTTTTTTGTATTTAAAGGGATTTGTAAAAAATGTTTGAATCTTTTATAGCTCATAAACTGAGTTGGTTAAGCGGTGAAGGTCCGGAATCAAATATAGTTTTTTCTTCACGTATAAGATTAGCCAGAAATATATCTGACTTTCCGTTTCCTTCTCAAGCAACAATTATTCAGAACTTAAAAATATTGTCTAAAATAAAATCAGCGTACTCAGATATTAAAGGCTTAGAAGACAGTATTTTCGTAGATATGGATACTTTAAGTTCTTTGGATAAACAGTTTTTATTAGAACGTCATTTGATTAGTCAAGAACATACTATTGACAGTAAAGGAAAGGGATTAATTGTATCAAGGAAAGAAGATATTTCTATAATGATAAATGAAGAAGACCATATTCGTCTTCAAACAGTAACTTCTGGGCTTGATTTAAAAAAATGTTGGACAACATTAAGTGATATTGACAATGAGTTGAATAATAGAGTTTCATATTCTTTTTTAGCTGATTTAGGATATTTGACGTCTTGTCCTACAAATTTAGGAACAGCTATGAGAGCGTCATGTATGCTACATTTACCCGCACTTATCCTTACAAAAAGAATAAATAAGATATTGGAATTATTAGCCAGGATATTTTTTACAGCTCGAGGGCTGTTTGGAGAAGGTACTCAGGCTTTTGGCAATTTTTTTCAGATTTCTAATCAAGTTAGCTTAGGATTGTCAGAAGAAGAGATTATTGATAATTTGATTGGGGTGGTTAAGCAAGTTAAAGATCAGGAATTGGGTGCAAGGGAAACGTTAATGAAGAAATATAAAGTTAGTTTAGAAGATAATGTTTGGAGAGCGTTAGGTATTTTAAAAAATTGTCGTTTGATTAATAGTAAAGAAGCTTTGAGTCATCTTTCTATCTTGTCTTTGGGGTGCGATTTAGGTATAATCAAAGATATAGATATTTTAAATTATGGGCAGGTAAAAAAAATAATAAATAGTTTATTTATTACCGTTCAACCAGCTCATTTGCAGAAGATTCAAGGCAAATCTATTAAAGAAGAAGAAGAGAGAGATTTTATACGGGCAGCTTTATTGAGAGAACGGTTAGAAGAAACGATAGAGTAATAGTTGTAAATTGATTTTTTAAACGGAATAATTATTATAAATAAGGTTAAAATAAATTATTTAAGGAGGGCATAAGATGTTCAACAGGTTTACTGAAAGAGCAAGAAAAATTTTGGTTTTAGCAAAAGAAGAAGCAAGACGTTTTAATCATGATTATATTGGAACTGAGCATATGCTTTTAGGTTTGATACGGGAAGGTGAAGGAGTAGCTTGCGCTGTTTTACAGAATTTAGGAGTTGATCTTGATCGTATAAGGATCGAGATTGAGAAATTAATATCGCCGGGTAGTGTAGCTGCAGTTTTAGGAGATATACCTTTTACTCCTAGAGCTAAAAAAGCATTAGAGTTAGCGGCTGAAGAAGCTCGTAGTTTGGGACATAATTATATCGGAACAGAACATATATTTTTGGGGTTACTTAGAGAAGAAGAGGGTATAGCTTCACAAGTTCTTTTTTCTTTGGGAGTAGATTTAAAAAGAGTAAAAGATGAAATTTTTTCTCTTTTAGGCGGAGTTTCAACATCAGGTTCAACTGGTACAGGAGCACAACCTCTTTCTAAGACTCCGGCTCTTGATTCTTTTGGCCGTGATTTGACTAAACTTGCAAGAGAAGTAAAACTTGATCCGGTTATTGGAAGGAAAAAGGAAATAGAAAGAGTTATTCAAATTTTATCTAGAAGGACAAAAAATAATCCTGTTTTATTGGGGGAAGCCGGTGTAGGGAAAACCGCTATAGTAGAAGGATTGGCGCAAGATATTATTAAAGGAGACGTACCTGAGATTTTAAGAGATAAAAGAATAGTAGTTTTAGATTTAGCTTTGATGATAGCCGGAACAAAATATCGAGGGCAATTTGAAGAAAGAATAAAAGCTGTTATGGAAGAGTTGAAGACCTGTAGAGAGGTTATTATTTTTATTGATGAATTACATACGTTAGTTGGAGCTGGGGCGGCTGAAGGAGCTATAGATGCTTCTAATATTTTAAAACCGGCATTATCTAGAGGTGAGATACAATGTATAGGAGCAACTACCCTTGATGAATATAGAAAACATATTGAAAAAGATTCTGCATTGGAAAGAAGGTTTCAGCCTATATTTGTTGAAGCTAATACAGTTGATGAAACAGTTATGATTTTAAAAGGATTAAGAGATAGATATGAGGCTCATCATAAAGTAAAGTTTATGGATGATTCTTTAGAAGCCGCGGCTAAATTGTCAGATAGGTATGTTTCGGGAAGATTTTTGCCCGATAAAGCTATTGATTTAATTGATGAAGCAGGATCAAGATCTCGAATTTCGGTATTAACTGCTCCAAAGGAAATAAAAGATTTAGATGAGAAAATAGTTGAAATAGTTATAGAGAAAGAGGCATTAATTAAACACCAGGATTTTGAAAAAGCAGCAAGACTAAGAGATGATGAAAAAACTTTACGGTTTAAATTAGAAACATTGAGAAGAGAGTGGTGTAAAAAGAGGGATGAAATTACTCCTGAAGTTTGTGAAGAAGATATTGCAAAGTTAGTATCTCAAATAACTGGAGTTCCTATTTATAGATTGGAAGAAAAAGAATCAAAAAAACTTTTAAATATTGAACAAGATTTAGGTGATAAAGTTATAGGTCAACAAGAAGCTATTGGAGCAATTGCCCGTGCGGTTAGAAGATCAAGATCAGGTATAAAAGCTCCTCGCAGACCTATAGGTTCATTTATGTTTTTAGGCCCTACAGGTGTGGGGAAAACATTGTTAGCCCGAGCTTTGGCAGAATTCATGTTTGGAAATGAAGATGCTTTAGTACAACTTGATATGAGTGAATATATGGAGAAATTCAATGTATCCAGGTTAGTTGGGGCTCCTCCGGGTTACGTAGGGTATGATGAAGGCGGACAATTAACCGAGAAAATTAGGCGTAGACCATATTCTGTAGTTTTATTGGATGAAATTGAAAAAGCTCATCCGGATATGTTTAATCTTCTTTTACAAATATTAGAAGAAGGTAGGTTAACTGATAGTTATGGAAGACGTATTGATTTTAGAAATACAATTATTTTAATGACATCAAATGTGGGGGCAGATATTATAAGAAAACAAGGGTCTTTAGGTTATCAGACAGTTACCGAGGATTCTAATATAAGTTATGATGAAATGAAAGAGTTATTACTTAAAGAAGTTAAAAAAACATTTAAACCTGAATTTGTAAATAGGTTAGATGAAATTACTGTTTTTAGACCATTAGATAAAGAGGATTTAGCAAAGATAGTTGAGATAGAAATATCATATTTGAATGAAAGACTTTCTGAACAGGGTTTAGAAATGTTGTTAGATGATAAAGCAAAAGATTTTTTTATTAATAAAGGATTTGATCCGGTTTATGGAGCAAGGCCGTTAAAAAGGGTTATTCAAAGATATTTAGAAGATTACCTTGCTGAAGATATAATTAAGGGTAAATTTACGGAAAAAATGAAAGATAAAGCCCAAGGCAGGATTATAAAGATAAACGTATCATGTAATGGTGAAATTTTAACTTTTGAATGAAAAAATGTTTATTTTTTTTCTTAATTTTAATTTTTTTATATTTTACTGAAGAAAAAGCTCATAGTTTTTCTAAGAATTTTATAGAGATTAATTTAATAGAAAATAAAATAGGTTTAGTAGATTTTTATTTTTTAGGCGCAAAGATTAATGGAGAATTTTTTTTTACATTAGAAAAAGAAAAAAATAATTTTATATTCTGTTTGGATGGAAAATATATTTTTGGGCAGGAAAGAAACATTTCACCGTTAAAAATTAAGTTAGAAAAAAGAGGGGTTAATCTTTATTTCAAAGAGTTATCTTTCCATCTAATGGACATAAAAGGGGAAATAAATCTAGAAAAAAACAACGGTTCATTTGATGTAATAGGGGCTTGGAAGCACAAATCTAATTTGTTGGAAGGTAAAATAAATATTAAAGCTAAAGTTTGGGGCACTTTAAATAATTTTTTTACTAGCGGTAATGTATTATTAGAGGATGGTAAATATAAAGGTAGAAAATTTTCTAAATTTCGATTAGATTTTTTAGGAAAGCCGCCTTTACTGAATATTACGGATTCAGAAATATATTTAACTGACGGAAGTATTTTTCTGATATCGGGTGTTTTGGATTTAAGGGATTTTACTAATATTTTACCGGGAGCAAAATTTGTTACTCAAAAAGCTTTTTTAGGAGAGTGGAAAATTTTTTCTGAAGATGATAAGAATGCGGGATTGGAAAAAAATATAGATGAAAACATTAATGTTCGTTTAAATACAGATGAAAGACAAACAGATGTTATTGAAGCTGGAGCAGAATTGCGTTATAATATGGAAGATGATAACTATTTAAAATTACGGATGCAGGAAAATAAAACTATTATCGGGTTCGAAAGAAGAAAAGATTTTTAATGAAAATAATTAGAAAACTAGGAAGTTTTTTTTGTTACGTTATTAAGGTAACTACTTTTGTAAAAGATATTTTTTGGTGGTTATTCACTAAAAAAAGAAGTATAAAACCTATAATTCGGGAAGTTCTTTTTATAGGGGTAGATAGCATTTTTTTAGTTTCGTTAATTGCTTTTTTTATAGGAATTATTATTGCTTTTCAAACGGCTCAACAGCTGCAGGCGTTTGATTCTGTTATTCAACTTGCCACATTAGTAGGCTTATCTTTAGTTAGAGAATTAGGTCCTGTTATAGGTTCTTTGATAGTTGCAGCTAGGAGCGGAGCGTCTATAACAGCAGGTATCGGCTCTATGAAGATAAGTCAGCAGATAGATGCTTTAGAGGCGTTTGGTATAGCCCCTATAGATTATTTGGTTGTTCCTAAATTTATTGCTTTAATTATTTGTATGCCTATTTTAGTAATTTATGCTGATTGTTTGGGTATTATAGGAGGATTCTTAGTAGGCACTAATAAATTCGGTATTCCATTGGGGCTTTATTTTAGAATGACATTTGATGCATTGAGTCTTAAAGATATTTCAAGCGGTATGATCAAAAGCGTTTGTTTTGGATCTATAATTGCATTTGTTTCATGTTATGAAGGGTTTAGACCTTTTTCGTCGATAGATGTTTCAAGAGCAGTTACTTATTCGGTTGTACGTTCATTTATAATGATTATTATTTGTGATTGCATTTTAACTGGTTTATTTTATTTTATGCTATGATTAAAATAAAAAATATTTATAAGTCATTTGGTGAAAAAGTCATTCTTAAAGGCGTTAACCTTACAGTCGGGAAGGGAGAAACTTTTTTAATGATTGGCAGAAGCGGGGCAGGAAAGACAGTTCTGCTTAAAAATATAATTGGTTTATTGACTCCAGATATAGGATCAGTTTATATAGATGGTGTAGATATTACTCAACTTAAAAAGAAACAGTTAGAGAAGGTTAGACTCCAATTTGGTATAGTATTTCAGCATAGCGCGCTATTTGACTTCTTAAATGTTGGTGAAAATGTAGGATTTTTTTTATATCAATATACTAAGTTAACAAAAAAAGAAATAAGAGAAAAGGTTAAAGATACTCTTGCTTTAGTTGGTTTGGAAGGTATAGAAGATTTATATCCTTATGAATTAAGCGGTGGAATGCAAAAAAGGGTAGCTATAGCCAGGGCGGTTATTTATAAGCCTAAGATTATAATTTATGATGAACCTACTACAGGAATAGATCCTATAGCTGTAGATAAAATAGTATCCTTAATAGAAGATTTACACCATCGATTATCTATAACGTCATTAGTAGTGACCCATGATTTAGAAGTAGGGTTAAAGTTGGCTGATCGGCTTGCGTTTCTTTTAGGAGGAAAAATAATTTTTGAAGGGGATAAAAAAGATTTAGATGAAACTAAGGATGAACGGTTAAAACAGTTTTTATCAGGAAGTTCCGGGGGTCCTATAAAAGAGATGGAAGTTTAATCAATTCGACTACAGATTTT
>JAGLSE010000025.1 GCA_023135905.1 Candidatus Omnitrophota bacterium | reverse complement strand
AGTTATTTAGGGGAAACCTTCGATATCCCGTAGCTTGCTGCGGGATGGGTGATTCTTGTTTTATTATTTATGTTTTTTATGAAGTTTTTTATTTAAGGAGGTAAAATCGATGGGAAAGACTTTAGATAAGCATAGAAGTTGGGAATATATAAAGGTAGGCGCTTTTATTCTGGGAGGACTTGCTATTGCTGTATTTACTTTTATGTCTATGAAGGAAATGATAGCTTTAAAAGATACTTATTCCGCGACTGTAATGTTTGAGTTTGCGGAAGGTCTTCGTCCGGCATCACCTGTTAGATTTTGCGGTGTTGATGTAGGAGAAGTTAAAAATGTAAAAGTAAAAAATCATGGTGATAAACCGATAGTTTTTGTAAATATCAAAATTTTAAAAACAGTAAAAATTCCGAATGATTCGTATTTTTTTATTAATAGTTTAAGTTTGTTTGGAGAAAAATATTTAGAGATTGCCCCACCTGCAAAAGTGATATTATATATTAAAGAAGGAGATATTGTCGAAGGTATATCTCCAATACCTCTTTTTAATGTTTTTGCTACTTTTACTGAGACTATGGAGGAGGTAAAATTATTTATTAAAGAGGGTAAAATTAAAACTTCTTTAGAAAAGACAATTTCTAATATGCAGGATATAAGTATTACACTTAAAGATTTTGCTGAAGAGTTAAACAATCAAGAGGGGACTATTGGCAGGCTTATTCATGATGATTCATTATATAAGATTACGGAAGAATTTGTTTCCGATATAAAAGAGAATCCGTGGAAATTATTGCACAAACCTAAAGAAAAAAAGAAAAAGAGATAATCAAATAGCCTTTCAATTCTAAATCATAATATTTATTTAAAATAATTGATTGTAATATAATATTTAAAGGAATCTGCTTTTATGTTTAGTTGTAATGATTGCGGTTATAAGTCAATAAAATGGGTAGGGAGATGTCCTACCTGTGGATGTTGGGAAACATTAGTTGAAGAAAAAGATATTGTAGATGCAAATATTAAGGTATCACTACCGCCAAAACTTTTAAAAGATATAAATAAATCTGAAGTTCGAAGGATTTATACCGGAATGAATGAATTTGATCGGGTTTTAGGTGGAGGATTGGTAGAAGGAGAAATAATTTTAGTCGGCGGCTCTCCTGGTGTAGGTAAATCAACACTTTTGTTAGAGGTAAGTGCCAGGTTAGCAAAAAAAGATAAAATGCTTTATGTGAGCGCTGAAGAGTCACCTCAGCAAATTGCTTTACGGGCAAAAAGAATGAAGGATAAGGGCACGGACAATATTTATATTTTAGGTGAAGATAGATTAGAAAGTATTTTTGAACACATAAAAAATGGCGGATTTAAATTTGTAGTAATAGATTCTATACAAGTTATTTCTTCTTCTTCTTGTGAAGGGATTAAAGGTTCGGTATCACAAATTAGGGGTTGCGCTGATTACCTTATGAGAATAGCTAAGGCTATGGGGGTAATTGTTTTTATTGTTGGACATGTTACCAAAGACGGTTTAATAGCAGGTCCTAAACTATTAGAGCATATTGTGGATTGTGTGCTTTATTTTGAAGGAGAAACTCTTTCTAATTATCGTATTCTGCGGTCTACAAAAAACAGGTTTGGTGCAACCGGAGATATTGCTGTTTTTGAAATGAAGTCAACAGGATTAGAAGAAGTAAAAAAAATAGCAGATATATTTTTACCTCATAAAGATAAATCTTTCGCCGGCAGTTGTGTTGTTTGTTCAATAGAGGGGGTGAGACCGATCCTTATAGAGTTACAGTCTTTAGTTAGTCGTGCCAACTTTGGAGTAGCTAAAAGAAGGAGTTTGGGGTTTGATTTTAATAGATTTTCTCTTCTTATTGCAATAATAGAGAAACGGTTAAAATTACCTCTTTCTAATCAGGATATTTTTTTAAATGTAGCTGGCGGAATAAAAATAAATGATCCTGCTGCCGATTTAGGCGCGGTAATAGCTATGATTTCAAGTTTTAAAGATAAAGAACTATATCAAAGTACAGTTTTTATTGGAGAGGTAGGGTTAGCAGGAGAATTAAGAAGAGTTAATAACATAAATTTAAGATTAAAAGAGATAGAAAGAGCTAATTTTAAACATTGTATTATTCCTGAAATTAATTACAAAGAGGTAGATAAGAAATTTGATTTTGATATACGCGGGTATTCTTCATTAATAGATGTAATTAATGAAATGGTTCATTAGGCAAGTTGTTATTTTATTTATAATTTTATTTTTAGGAGGTTCTTATGATTGGTTTAGTTTTTTTAAGATTCTTTTTTATTGCTATATTTGCTACCTTGGGTTATTCAATGGGCGTACAGAAGCCTTTATTTTATGGGTCTATAGGTCTTTCAGTGGGGGTAGCCATTGTTTTAATGGAGATTTTTGTTCGAAAAATATCTTTAAAAGGATTGTCGAGTGCTGTTTTTGGGATAATTTTAGGGTTAATTATTTCTTGGATATTTGGAGAAGCACTGGCTCAATTTCCTTTACAGAGAGATTTTCCTGCTCAGGTAATCAATAATCTAAGAATTTATATTACTTTTGTATTTGTTTATTTGGGACTTACTTTAGGTATTAAAGGGAAAGATGAATTCAGTTTGGTTATCCCATATGTAAAGTTTAAACGTCAAGAAATGAGGGAAGATGAAATTGTTGTAGATACAAGCAGTATTATTGATGGAAGAATTTTGGACATAGTAAAAACTAAATTTATTGAAGCAAAATTTATTGTTCCTCGTTTTGTTCTTAATGAATTGCATGCTTTGGCTGATTCAACTGATCATATGAAACGACAAAAAGGTAAAAGAGGTATAGAGATTTTACATTCCTTAAAAAAAGAAACAAATATAGAAGTAGAAATATTGGATCAGCTTTTTGATGATATCAAAACTGTTGATGAAAAGATTGTTAAGTTAGCTTTAACTTTAGATGCAAAAGTATTAACTACTGATTATAATTTAAACCGTATAGCTCAACTTCAAGGGGTAAAAGTTTTAAATATTAATGATTTTGCTAATGCTTTAAAATCTTCTTTTATATCAGGACAAAGATTTTCATTAAAACTTATTAAGGAAGGTAAAGAACAAAATCAGGGTATTGGATATTTAGAAGATGGAACTATGGTAGTGGTTGAAAGTGCTAAAAGAATGATAGGTAAAACAATTTCTGTGGAGGTTACTTCAGTACTCCAAAGTTCAAGTGGTAGAATTATATTCACAAAAATTATTTAAAACGGTACAACGTTCAGATAAATAATTATGAGTTTGAAAGTAGGGGTGGTTATAGTTTGCGCAGGGGTAGGTGAAAGGCTGGGTAACATTGATAAAGCTGTTTTAGATTTAGAAGGTGTCCCTCTTTTTTTTCACAGTGTTTTAATATTTAATAAAATAAAGAGTATAAAACAGATTGTTTTAGTTGTAAATAAACAGCATTTTGAGTTAGCAGAAAAAATGATATCTTCTACGGGGAATGCGACTTTTGGAAAGAATAATAAAAATATATTGTTGGTAGAAGGAGGTAAAAAAAGAAAAATATCTGTTTTGAACGGACTAGAATCTTTAAAAAAAGATATTAGTCATGTTTTAATACATGATGGAGCAAGACCTTTGATTACAGGTGAAATTATTAATAGAATTATAGATAAACTTAAAATTTATTCTGCTGTAATTTGTGGAATCAAGGTTAACGATTGTTTGAAGTTATCAGGAGATCAGTCTATTATAAAAAAGACTTTAAAGAGAGAGAAGGCCTATCTAATACAGACCCCACAGGCTTTCAAAAAAGAATTAATTTTGGCCGCGTATGATAAATTTTTTAACAGAGAGGTTTATGATGATTCTCAATTAGTTGAGTTGATGGGGGAAAAAATAAAAATAGTGAAAGGTGGAGTAACAAATTTTAAGATTACTTATCCAGAAGATATTTTTTTAGCTAAGCTAATTTTATCTAACCGGAATTTAAAGAAGAGTTGTTAAAATAAAATAAATTTATATGGAAAATTATAGGGTTGGTTTAGGATTTGATGTGCATCGTTTTAGCAAAATTAAAAAAAAATTGGTTTTAGGAGGAGCTATAATTTCTCAAGATTATGGATTAGAAGCAGTTTCTGATGGAGATGTTGTTCTTCATGCTGTAACGGATGCTTTATGTGGGGCTTGCGGGTTAGGGGATATTGGCGATTATTTTCCTCCGGAAAACAAAGAATCAAAAGATTTAGATAGTAAAAAGATAACAACCTTTATTTTAAAAAAAATAGAAAATAATTTTTGTCTTGTGAATATGGATATTATTATTGTTTCTGAACAGCCTAGGTTGATTTCTTATAAAAATAAAATATTGAATTCGTTGCAAGCAATTTTTTCTATATTATCGATAAATTTAAAAATTAAATCTAAGGAAGGAATGGATATATTAGGTAATAAAGACAGTATGAGCTGTTTAGTTAATGTTTTAGTTAAATATAAAAAATCTTAATATTTTAAATTAAGAGGTTATATCATGTTAAATATATATAATAGTCTTACAAGAAAGAAAGAAGAGTTTATACCTAAAAATGGTAATAATGTAAAAATGTATACTTGCGGGGT
>JAGLSE010000024.1 GCA_023135905.1 Candidatus Omnitrophota bacterium | reverse complement strand
ATTACTGATGTAGACGATAAAATAATTACTAAAGCCCGGCAAATTGTTCAAGATGAAGAGATTCCTCTTAAAGAAGCTTTTGAGAAAATAAGAAAAAAATATATTGATAGTTATTATGAGGATATAAATTTATTAAATGTGCCTCCGGCGGATATAGAACCTTTGGCTACAAAAAACATATCTGAAATGTTAATTTATGTTCAAAAACTTATTGATAAAGGTTTTGCTTATGAATCAGGAGGTAATGTTTATTTTTCGGTAAGAAAATTTAAATCTTATGGTAAACTATCCGGCAAGAAAATAGATGATTTGTTGTGTTCGGTAAGGATTGATGCTGATCCCTTTAAAAATGATGCTCTTGATTTTGCTTTATGGAAAAAGGCTAAGCCGGAAGAACCTTCATGGGATAGTCCTTGGGGACCAGGCAGACCTGGTTGGCATATTGAGTGTTCAGTTATGAGTCAGAAATATTTAGATACTGATACTTTGGATATTCATGGGGGCGGCCGTGATTTAATATTTCCGCATCATGAAAATGAGGTTGCGCAATCTGAGGCATTGACAGATAAACAATTTGCATGTTATTGGATACATCACGGTCTTTTGTCTATCGATGGACAAAAAATGGCTAAATCTTCAGGAAATTTTATTACTCTTAAAAAAGTTTTAGAGAAATATTCTTCAAATATTTTGAAAATTTTTTATCTGCAAGCTCATTATTCAAGTCCAATTGATTTTTTATGGGATAAGATGGAAGAAGCAAAAAAAGCATATCAGCGAATAGATATTCTTATAGGGAAATTAAATAAATATTTGCAAGATAAAGATATAAAAGGAATTACACCATGGGGAACCAATGGACATGGGACGGAATCTTTTGAAGATGAATTTAGAATAGCGATGGATGATGATTTTAATATGCCGAAAGGCTTGGCAGTTTTGTTTGGTATAGTAAATGTTTGTAATGAAAAATTTAATAGTGATGATGAACATAAAGATAGTATGTTAGCTTATGCCAGAGATATTATTCAAAAGATTCTTGATGTATTTTTATTAACTTTTGAAACAAAAGAAGTATTCGGAATGTCCAGTGAAGAAATAGAAACAAAAATTAATATAAGATTGCAGTGTAAAAAGGAAAAGAATTATCAGGGAGCTGATAAAATTCGTAAAAAATTGGAAGAAAAAGGTGTTATATTAGAAGATACAAAGGATGGGACCCAATGGCGAAAAAAAATATAAAGGAAAAAGGGTTTTTTATTACAGTAGAAGGGTTAGAAGGTAGCGGCAAAAGCAGTGTTATTAAGTCTCTTACAAATTTTATTAAAAAGAAAGGATTTTCATTAAAAGTTCATAGAGAACCCGGGTCTACCCGTATAGGAGAAAAAATAAGAAAAATTCTGTTAGATAATAAAAATAAGGAACTATCTGTTTATACGGAATTACTTTTATATTTAGCAGCTAGAACTCAGCTAATAGAAGAGCAGTTGAAAGAAGACCTCTTGGTTAATGATTTTGTTGTTTGTGACCGGTTTTTTGATTCTACTTTAGTTTATCAAGGATATGCCCTGGGATTAGGTGAAATTGTGCATAAATCCGTGCAGATGTTTTCATTAGGCGTAAATCCGGATTTAACAATTGTTTTAGATACCCCGGTTAAAAAAGGATTGAGTCGGCTAAAGAGCAAGGATCGCATTGAATCAAGACCGTTATTGTTCCACAATAAATTAAGGAAAGGGTACCTTTTGTTAGCTAAGAAATATCCTGAGAGAATAAAAATAATTAATGCAAGAAACAGCTTAGCTGCGGTTTGTACGAATGTCCATGAATTGGTAGAAAAAACTTTTTTATGATTAGATTTTATATAAATGAAATTATTTGTTATGGACAAAAGAAAAGAAATCCTAGATTATTTTAATATTTTAAAGAAAAGAGATTCTTTTGGAACATCCTATTTGTTTATTGGAGAAGATTATACTTTAGCTAATGATATTTTCAAACTAATAAATTGTCAGAATAATTTGTGTTTTTGTGATGAATGCTGGGATTGCAAAGCAATTGAGAAATTAAATCATCCAGATCTTTTTTTCGTTGAACCCGAGGGATTAACAACTAAAATTGATAAAATAAGAGAAGGAATACGTTTTCTTACATTGAAAAGTTTTCGTGCTAAGAATAAAATATTGGTTATAAAAGACGCTCAGAGTTTGAGTTTAGGTGCATCCAATGCTTTTCTTAAAACTTTAGAAGAACCGGTTAATAATTCTTTTATTGCTATTTATACGACGAAATTAGAAGGATTATTGCCTACAATTATTTCCCGTTGCCGGAAGATTTTTTTACCTTTTAATGACATTATCGAAGAGAAACCTTTTTTAAATGATGAGGTTTATACCTTTTTGAAAGGCGGTCAAGTTGATTTTAAAGATAGGAAGAAATTTGGTTTATTTTTAAATAATTTTAGTGATATTTTGCTTAAATATGTAGTTAGTAAGGTTAAAAACCAAAATAATCATTTGATTGAAACTAAGGGCTATGAGATAATTCTAAAACGTTTTACAATAGAAAAGATACAAGATATGATTGATTGTGTTTTAAAAATATATAGTACTCATAATAGCGTAAATATAAAATTGGCTTTAAATTTAATAAAGATGAAGTTTGTATAGATTATTCAATATGTACTAAATTGATCTAAATTTACGATACAAAGAAATATAAAGGAGTTGAATGAAATGAAAATTGGGATGGTAAGGTTAAGAGAAGCTGGTCAGATTATTTCTTGCCAGATTAATGAAGATATACTGGAACATGATTATGTTATAGTTGAGGCCGATAGAGGTATAGAGTATGGTGAAGTAATTGAAATAATTGAGAAAGTTTGCGGGGATTGTGGTAATAAAAAAGAGTCTTTGAAAAATGTATTACGTAAATTATCATCTGAAGACTATCATCAAATAGAGGTTAATAAACAAGAAGCAAAAGATGCTATGAGGTTGTGTTCCGGTAAAATAAGAGAATACAATTTATTTATGAAACTGGTTGATGCGGAATATTCATTTGATAAGAAAAAGATTGTTTTCTATTTTACTTCTGACGGCAGAATAGATTTTAGAGAATTAGTTAAAGAATTGGCTAAAATATTTAAGATTAGAATCGAAATGAGACAAATTGGAGTAAGAGATGAAGCCAGGCTTTTTGGTGGAATTGCTCATTGTGGCCAGGATTTATGTTGTGCTAAATTTCTTAAAAATTTTGAGCCGGTAAGTATGAAAATGGCAAAAACGCAGAAATTGTCATTAAGTTCCGGAAAAATATCTGGCATATGCGGCAGACTTATGTGTTGTCTTTTTTATGAGTATAAAAACTACAAAGAATTATCTAAAGGTTTGCCAAAAGAAGGACAAACCATTGATTCTGCGCACGGAAAAGTAAAGGTTGTTTCGGTGAATATTTTAAAAAGGATGGCCTATGTAGAATTAGAGGATGGTAGGGTTGAAAAAGTTTTTTTTGATGAAAAATCCTAATTTAATTATATTTTTAAAGAAACAGAAGATATAAAAAAGTTTATATGAATAAATTTTATTTAACAACACCGCTTTATTATGTAAATGCGAGCCCGCATATTGGACATGCCTATACAAATATTATTGCTGACTGTATGGCTCGGTTTAGAAGAATGTTAGGGGATGATGTTTTTTTCCTTACCGGAACGGATGAGCATGGTGAGAAGATTAAAAAAGCTGCAGAAGCTAATAAAGAGGACATCAATGTTTTTGTAGATAGAGTTTCCGAAAATTTTAATAAATTGTGGGCAGAATTAAATATATCCTATGATTTTTATATTCGAACAACTGACACTAAACATATTGATACTGTAAAGACAGTTATAAAGGTTCTTCAAGATAAAGGAGATATTTATAAAGCTAACTATAGCGCTTTTTATTGTGTTCCTTGCGAATCTTTTTGGACAGAAACTCAAGTTAAAGAAAGTGGAGGATGTCCGGATTGCAAACGTGATGTCGAAATTATTAAAGAAGAAAATTATTTTTTTAAATTATCAAAATATCAAAAATGGTTAATTGATTACTTTAAAAACAATACTGATTTTGTTAAACCCAAAACAAGGTATAACGAAGTTCTATCATTTTTAGAAAAAAATATATTAGAAGACTTATGTATTTCCCGGCCCAAAAAGAGAGTTTCTTGGGGAGTGGGGTTTCCTGAAAATGATGATTATGTCGTTTATGTTTGGTTTGACGCACTTATTAATTATATAAGTGCTGCTGGCTATCATACAAAGAAAGAAGAATTTAAAAAGTTTTGGCCGGCTAATATCCATTTTATAGGTAAGGATATTTTAAGACATCATGCGGTGTTTTGGCCGATAATGTTGAAAGCCTTAGATGTAGAACTTCCCGAAACTATTTATGCTCATGGTTGGTGGAAGATAGGTGAAGAAAAAATATCTAAATCAAGAGGAAATATAGTTAATCCTTTTGATTTGATTTCAAGTCTTACAACATCCTTAGGTAATATGGAATCAGCAGTAGACGCCTTACGATATTTCTTTTTAAAAGAAGTTTCTGTTGGGTTGGATGGTAATTTTTCTTGGCTGGCTTTGGTAAATCGAATTAATTCTGATCTAGCTAATGATTTAGGTAATTTAGTGTTTCGTACTTTGAATATGGGGGAAAAATACTTAGAAGGTAGGATTACTCCAATTTCCAGTGAAATGCCTATTAAATTTAAAGACAATCTTGAAAAATTAGAATCTAGATATGTTGATTTCATGAGCAATTGTGAGTTTTCATTGGCATTAGATGATATTTTCCAATTTATAGGTGTAATCAATAAGTATATAGAAGACACCAAACCTTGGGTGTTATGGAAAGAAAAAAAATATGATGAAATGAAAAATTTTCTTTATTCCCTTGTAGAAGGAATAAGAATAATTTCTTTATATATCTATCCGGTAATGCCGTTTACTTCATTATCAATAGCTAAACAATTAGGTATTGACGAAAATTGTATTTCTTTGGATAAAAGATCATGGTCAGAAGTAAAGGAGTACATTATAGAAAAAGGGAAACCTCTTTTTCCTCGTATTGATGTTGAATAATGGCGCTGTTGCATAATAGCACCAGCGCCTGATTTCAGCGATAAAAAAATGATTACACCGATGAAAAAGTTAATGTTTTCAATCTTTGTAATCA
>JAGLSE010000023.1 GCA_023135905.1 Candidatus Omnitrophota bacterium | reverse complement strand
TTGCATTTCGCAACAGTCTCATAATATGTATACTAATAAATGATTAATTTGTAAATAAATTCATGCTTATTGATGCACACTGTCATTTTAATTCACTCCCACAAAATAAAATAGATACTATAACAGAATCTTGTTTAGATGATTTTTATTTTGTTGATTCAAGCATTGATTTAAAAAGTTCAAAAGTATCTATAGACATTTCAAGTCAATATTCATCTATATTTACATCTTTAGGGTTTCATCCCTTTTCAGTTAATGAATTTTCTTCGGAAACAATTAGTAAATATCAAGAAATAATTAATAAAAATAAGAAAATTGTAGCAATCGGTGAAATAGGTTTAGACAATAAAGCGAATATAATTGTAGAGGACCAAGAAAACGTTTTTATTGATTTTATAAAACTCGCTCAAAAAAATAACTTGTCTATAGTTATACATAACCGTTTTGAAGGTGACAAAATTTTGAATATATTAGATAATTTATATTCTAATTATGAACGAGTAATATTTCATTGTTTTTCATATTCTACAGATTTGTTGGATAAAATTTTAGAAAGAGGAGCTTTTGTTTCTTTTTCTTTAAATATTTTAAGGAAAAATAAGTCAATTCTCGCGTCATTAAAAAAATGCCCATTAAATAGGATTCTTTTAGAGACAGATTCACCTTATATGAAGATTAGAAACGAGCCTTCAACTCCGTTAGATATTAGAGATGTTTATTCATTTACTTCTTTAGTTAAGGATATAGAAAAAACAGAATTAGAAAAAGCAGTTTTTTTAAATGCTAAAAAAGTTTTTAGTTTACCTGTTTAACTCTATAGAATATGTTAATCTATGGGAACAGTAAAAATGAAGTCAATTAAATTTATAAAAAACCGTTTATACTATTTGGATCAAACTAAATTACCTTTAAAAGAGATATGGCTTGAATGTAAGAGTTTGAAAGAAGGATTTATAGCTATAAAAAAACTTAGTGTAAGAGGTGCACCTCTCATTGGAGTATTTTCTGCTTATTGTATTTATATTAATTTAAAATATTTACCTTCAAATAAAGAAAAATTTTTAAAGGAATTAAAAGAGTCCTCAGAACAGCTTAAATCCTGCCGTCCTACTGCGGTTAATTTATCTTGGGCTTTAAATAGGATTGAAGAAGTTGTACATAAAAATAAAGATAAGAATTTAAATCAGATTAAAAAAATAATTTTAGAAGAAGCTATAATTATTCATAAAGAAGATATTGATTTATGTAAAAAAATGGGAGAGTATGGCGTTAAACTTTTAAATAAAGGGGATAGAATCTTAACCCATTGTAATGCCGGATTTTTAGCTACAAGTGGCGAAGGAACAGCTTTATCAGTAATATATAAAGCTAAACGAGTATATAAAGATATAAAAGTTTATGCCGATGAAACCCGGCCTTTACTTCAGGGTGCGCGGTTAACTGTGTGGGAATTGACTAGAAATAAAGTTCCGGTAACGGTTATTTGTGACAATATGGCTGCTTCTCTTATGCAAAAGGGCGAAATAAATAAAATTATTGTTGGAGCTGATAGAATAGCAGCTAATGGAGATGTTGCAAATAAAATAGGCACATACAGT
>JAGLSE010000022.1 GCA_023135905.1 Candidatus Omnitrophota bacterium | reverse complement strand
AAGGGGGCGTTAGCCCCCTTAATTTTTAGTTTAAAATTATTTTAATGAGCTTATAAAAGCTATTATTTAAAAGGAACATTTTTATATAATAGTGTTGACAAAATTTAAGAATTAACCCGAAAAACGTATTTGAAAAAACCTATATACGCAATGAATAACAATCGAAACAATTATGTAAAAATTGCGATGCGCGAAATAACACCTTTGCGTTTTTCTAAGGTAACCTCGACTTTTTACCCTAACGGGCACAGGCCAAATTTTCCCGTGGAAATTTTGGAGTCGACCCTCCGGGCGAATAATGCTAACTGCATTATTTGGGTTAACAAAAATATGTATGGCTAAACTTATGGAAATCCCTAATCATATAGCTTTGATTATTGATGGAAACGGACGGTGGGCAAAGAAAAGAGGATTGCCTCGTACAGTTGGACATAGTTCAGGTATACAAAGGATTAAAGAAATAATAGATGAATCTCTATTATTGGGAATAAAGATACTTACAGTTTTTGCTTTTTCTACAGAAAATTGGAATAGGCCTAGAAACGAAATTGCTGCTCTTTTTTCTTATATGGGCCATTTTTTGGATGATTACAAAAAAGTTATGTTCGAAAAGAATATAAAGTTTAATGTT
Source organism: Candidatus Omnitrophota bacterium (assembly GCA_023135905.1). Lineage (GTDB taxonomy): Bacteria > Omnitrophota > Gorgyraeia > Duberdicusellales > 4484-171 > JAGLSE01. The sequence continues at coordinate 32,943 of JAGLSE010000022.1, read as the reverse complement.
ATAGGCAGGAGAGACAGAATTAATCAAAAATTTATAAAAAAAATAGAAAAGATAGAAGACGAAACAAAATTAAATAAAAGTTTTATGTTAAACATAGCATTAGATTATGGGGGGAGATGGGATGTAGTTGAAGCCGCGAAGAAAATCCTTGAAGATTTTAGTAAACAGATGGTTTCCAAAGATGATATTGATGAAGAATTTTTTAGTAAATATATTTCTTTATCAGGTATCCCTGATCCTGATTTATTGATAAGAACTTCAGGTGAACAAAGGATTAGTAATTTTTTGATCTGGAACTTAGCATATAGTGAATTTTATTTTACACCTACTTTGTGGCCTGATTTTAATAAGGATTCATTAAGAAAAGCGGTGGAAGAGTATTCTAAAAGAAATAGAAGATTTGGAGAAGTTCATGAATAAACGTATAGTACCAGCTATTATTTTAATTTTCACAACAATCCTTAGTGTGGTTTATTATCCTTTATGCGGTATATTTTCTTGTTTGTTTATAATTGCCGGTTTATATGAATTTTTTTATATGGTCGAAAAAAAAGGGGTAAAATTATTTAAAATTTTAGGTTTATTGGTGGGTGCTTTAATACCTATAACTATTTATTTTCGAATTCCTATAAATGAAGGCTGGCAATTCTTATTTGTTGTTATTGCTATTTTTATTCTTTTTTTGCTTGAACTGACAAAAAAAGAAACACATCATTCCGTTTTATCGATATCAGCAACGGTATTCGGTATAATTTATATTTCATGGTGTTTTAGTTTTTTGATTAGAATAAGGCAGTTGCCGGAAGGGATAATGCTTTCTGGGTTTTTAATTTTGGTGACAAAATCTTCAGATATGGGTGCTTATCTTTGGGGTAAAAAATTTGGAAAGACCAGGCTTTTGAAAAGAATAAGTCCTAAAAAATCATTAGAAGGAGCTGTCGGAGGGTTTTTCACCAGTTTAGTTGTTGGTCTTATTTTTTCAATTTTTATAACTAGTATAACCGTTTGGGAGAAATTTTTTCTCATAATAATTTTAGCAATAATTGCTCAATTAGGAGATTTATTTGAGTCTTTAGTGAAAAGAGATTGTCGTGTTAAAGATTCGGGCAAGTTGCTTCCAGGTATGGGAGGAATTTTAGATGTTATTGATAGCTTAATTTTTACGGCACCTACTTTTTATCTTTATCTTACAATGATGAGATAAGGATACTTAATTAAAATTATAAATCTTATTGATTTAATTTTAAATTATTGGATATATGAAAAAAATAATTATTTTTGGCTCAACAGGCTCAATAGGAAAAAGCGCTTTGGATGTGGTAAGACAAAGCCCGGGAAAATTCAGAATTTTGGGGTTATCCGCTAATAGAGATACTAAAACCCTTTATAAACAAATTAAAGAGTTTTCTCCTAAATACGTTTGTGTTAGAGATGAAAAAGCAGCCAAAGCAATTAAACCTGATTTAGAGAAAGTCTGTAAATTGTTTAAAGGTGATAAAGGATTAGAAGAGTTTTCAAATTTAAAATCTGATATTTCTATTATGGCTATTTCAGGGATTTCAGCTTTGAAGCCGCTTCTTGTTAATATCCGGTATGCTAAAAGAATAGCTCTGGCAAATAAAGAATCATTGGTAACTGCTGGAAAATTGATCTTTAATGAAGCAAGACGGTTTAATACTGAAATTATTCCCGTAGATAGTGAAATAAACGCGCTTTTTCAACTCGTCTCAATAAATAGGGAGGATATAAAAGCAAATAATATTTTAAGAAAAATTTATCTTACGGCTTCAGGGGGGGCTTTAGCAGATTATAAGAAAAAAGATTTAGATAAAGTAAGTGTTAAACAAGTATTGAATCATCCTACTTGGAAAATGGGTAGAAGAATAACTGTTGATAGCGCTACTTTAATGAACAAAGGGTTCGAAGTTATTGAAAGTCATTATTTTTTTAATATCCCTTACGATAAGATAAATATTGTTATACATAAAGAATCAGTTGTTCATGCTTTGGTAGAATATAAAGATGATACTTTTTTTTCTTGTATGTATTCTCCGGACATGAGAATGCCGATATCATTTGCTTTATATTATCCTGAGAGATTTGATAGTGATAAAAAAAAATCTGTGATTTCAAAAGGAACGTCATTTTTAAAAAATAAAAACGGGTTTTTATGTTCTTTCTATCCGGTAAATTATAGTAAATACCCCATTCTTGAAATTATTTTACAATCAGCAAAAAAACAAGATAACTCGTTGATTATTTTAAACGCTTGTGATGAGATTGCTATAGATTATTTTTTAAAAAAGAAAATAAAATTTACTGATATTCATCGGGTTATCAAATTTATGTTCAATCGTTACCCTGCGGCAAAAATAACGGATATAAATGATATATTTTATTGGGATAATTGGGGACGAATAAAAACTAGGGAGTATTTAAATAAATTATGAGCATAATAATAACAATTATTTTATTTAGTGTATTGATTATTGTCCATGAATTAGGTCATTATTTAGCGGCTAGACGAGCAGGAGTTAGGGTAGAAAAATTTGGTATCGGTTTTGGACCCGCGTTATTTAAAATTAAGGGTAAAGAAACAGAATTTTCTATTTGTCTTTTTCCTTTAGGCGGTTTTGTTAAATTAGCCGGAGACGTTAGAGATGATTGTAAAGGTGATAAATTTGAATTTTATTCTAAACCTGTAGGGGTTAGAGCTAAAATTGTTTTTTGGGGTCCGCTTTTCAATTTGTTTTTAACTTTTTTTCTTTATTGGGTGATTTTTTATTTTTCAGGAATACCTACTCAAAAACCGTTAATAGGTGAGATCGTTAAATATGATTTAGTATCAAAAGATAAATTTAATCCGACAGATTTAAAAATACTAATAGAAAAAGAGGTAGTCGAAGAAATTGACGGTGATCAAATGTATATAACTTGGATACCTCAAGATTTAAAAAATAAATTAATAAATGCTTCTTTTGACGAGAAAGAAGTAAAGAGGTTTTTAAATATTTGGGAGGATTCTTTTAAAATTACTAATAAAAAGATGTTTCAGGCGGAACAGTTAAAGAAACTTTTAGAAATGGATTTATTGGGAGAGAAAGTTGTTTCTTGGAATATAGATAGTGAAGAAGAGTTAAAAAATAAATTAGTAGATGTTGAAGGTATAGATAAAGATAGTATTAGTAAAGTTTTATTCGGTTCTCGTTATCCTGCAAATAAAGCAGGGATTAAAGTTGGTGACCTTATTACCAAAATAAACGGGGTAACAGTAGAAAATTGGAATAAAATGTCTAAGTTAATAAGAAATAGTGAGGGGATAATTAATGTAGAGTTAAAAAGAATAGATCAAATAATTAATTTGGATGTAAAACCTGAGAGAGTCTTACTTGTAGATATTGATGGAGAAAGAGAAATTTCATTGATAGGTATTCGAAGTATGACAACTAAATCGGGATTTACTAACTCTTTTGCAGCAGCTGGTAAGAAATTTTATGAGTTATCGAGGACAGTTTTGAAAGGGTTTGGATTATTGATTTCAAAAAAAATTCCTTTTAAAGACGCGGTTACCGGGCCTATAGGTATTGGAGTAATTACCGGTAAAGTCGCGAAAGGAGGAATATTTCCTATTTTAAATTTTATGGCAATGTTAAGTTTGAGTTTAGGTATAATTAATCTTTTTCCGTTTCCGGTATTAGATGGTGGGCATTTATGTTTTATGTTAATTGAAAAAATAAAAGGTGGCCCTATACCACACAAAGTGGAAAATATATTAACACAAATCGCTATAGCGGCATTACTAACTTTAATGGTTTTTGTGTCGTATAATGATATCCTAAGATTTGGAGTAAAAAAATCTATTATTAACGAAGAGCAGTTAGTTAAATTAAATGACAATAATATAGTGGCAGAAATCAAAGATGATGAAAACTATGTTTTTTGGCGTAATCTTACAGAAAAAGAATTAAATGATAAGTTGATAGAAAATGAAGTTACCGATAAAGAAGAAATCTTATCCATTTGGAAGAACTCAGATAAAGGAACCGACAGAATAAAATGACTAAAGAAGTAAAAATAGGTAATTTAAAAATTGGCGGTAATAATCCGGTAAGAATAAAAGGTATGCTTAAAACTTCTACAGGAGATATTAAAGCTTTGATTAAAGAAGCTATTGTGTTGGAGAAAGAAGGCGTAGAAGCTATAAGGTTGGCTGTCAAAGATAAAAAGGATATTAAGATTATTCCTATTTTGAAAAAACATTTATCGGTTCCAATTGTCGCGGATGTTCATTTTCAGCCGTTAATCGCCCTTCTTGCTATAGAGGAGGGAATAGATTGCCTAAGATTAAACCCATTAAATATAGATAAAGCTAAAGATGTGAGACAAATAGTAAGAGCAGCAAAAAATTATGGAATTTCAATTAGGGTAGGAATAAATTCCGGTGGATTTAAAAGGGATTTTTCTACAAATAAAAGTTTAGCCAAAGAGATGGTAAAAAAATGTGAAAATTATCTTAAACTTTTGGAAGGTGAAAATTTCTTTGATATAATGGTATCGTTTAAGGGATCAGATGTGATATCTACGATAGAAGCGAACAAAATATTTTCTGAAAAGTTTGATTATCCGCTGCATTTAGGAATTACAGCTGCCGGTCCTTTTTTTGACGGTGTTATAAAATCTTCTATAGGTTTAGGTAATCTTTTGTATCAAGGGATAGGTGATGTTATAAGAGTTTCATTAACATCACCATCTTTTTGGGAAATAAGGGCAGCTAAACAGATTCTTCAATCATTAAACTTGAGAAAGTTTGGTCCAGAGATTATTTCTTGTCCAACATGTTCACGATGTTCCGTAGACCTTATAAAGATTGTTGATAAATTTAGTAAAAAGCTTAAAAAAAATAATTTTAAAAAACAAATAAATATTGCTATTATGGGATGTGTAGTTAATGGACCGGGTGAAGCTTATCAAGCCGACATTGGTGTGGCTTTTGGTAATAAAAGAGCTGCAATATTTAAGAAAAACAAGATTTTAGGTTGGACTAATGAAGATAACGTAATAATAGATTTGTTAAAATTTATAGATAAAGATCAAGATACTAAAGGTTGAGGTGTTTAAATGTTGTTTTCTAAAAGTTTTATTTTTACATTAAGAGAAGATCCTAGAATAGCCGAATGCAGAAGCCATAAACTATTATTAAAAGGGAGTTTTATTTCTATGGTTTCGTCAGGAGTTTATTCTTATCTTCCATTAGGTCAGAGGGTTTTAAATAATATAACCAGTATTATAAGAAACCGTATGGATTCTAATGGGGCACAGGAACTTTTAATGAGCGCTTTACAGCCTATTGAGATGTGGCAAAAGACAGGAAGAGACCAGACTTTAGATGAGGTGATGTTTAAATTTAAAGATAGAAAAGATAAAGATGTATGTTTGGCACCTACTCATGAAGAAGCAATTACAGAAATTGTTCGTGCTAACGCCGGTTCATATAAAAAATTACCGTGGATACTCTATCAAATACAAACAAAATTCCGTGACGAACCTCGTCCGCGATTAGGTCTTTTGAGAAGTTGTGAGTTTATAATGAAAGATGCTTATAGCTTTGATAAGGATCAACAAGGGTTAGATGATAATTATAATAAAATGTTTAACTGTTATAAAGAGATATTTAAGGATCTTGAATTAGGGATTGTAGCCACCGAAGCAGATTCAGGAGCAATGGGCGGAGATATATCACATGAATTTATGGTTCCTTCGGAAATAGGAGAAGATATCCTTTTTTGTTGTAATGGTTGTTTGAAATATTTTAAAGAAAAAGGAACTTGTGTTCAATGTAATGCTAATTTAGAAGAAGTTAAAATGATAGAGGTTGGACATATTTTCAAGTTAGGAACAAAATATTCAGTGGCTCAGGACGCTTTATTCTTAGATAAAAATGGCAAGAAAAACCCTTTAATAATGGGTTGTTATGGGATAGGGGTCAGCAGGATACTTGCTACAATTGCTGAAGTTAGTTCAGATGAAAAAGGGATAATTTGGCCGAAGAACGTAGCACCTTTTGATGTTACATTAGTTGTTTTAAATGATAGTTTGTTAGAAGCTGCTATTAGTTTAAGAGATAAACTCAAAATCCAAGGGCTATCAGTTTTAGTTGATGATAGGGCTGTTACAGCAGGGGTTAAATTTAAAGACGCGTACTTAATTGGCAACCCATATATACTTATTATGGGTAAAACATATTTGGAAAATAAAAGTGTAGATATAGAAATCAGAAAAAATAATAATAAATTCAATCTAACTGAAAATGAAGTTTTAAATTTTTTTAAAAAAGAATATGATAATTAATAAAGACCAAATACAATCTAAGATTAATAATATGGTGAAAGAAGAAGGTTTTGACCTTTTAGAGTCTAAGATTTTTTTTCTAAATGGAAAGCATGTTGTTAGATGTGTTGTCGATCATGTTTTGGGAGGCATAACTATAGATGAGTGTGCTAAAATAAATAGATTAATTTCTTCTTATTTGTATGAAGAGCAACCCTTAGGGGAGAGGTATTCAGTAGAAATAAATTCACCGGGTTTAGATTGGCCTTTGAAAAATGCCCGTGATTTTAGGAAAGTTAAAGGTAGAAAAATATCTTTATGGTTTAATGAACCAGTTAATGATAAAGTTTTTTTGGAAGGAGAAGTTTTAGAGATCGAAGAAAACGAATTGATTTTAGATTGTAAAGGTAAAACTTTAAAGATAGCTATTGATAAAATCAAATTAGGGAAAGAAAAGTTATAGATAAAATGGGGTATTTTAATTTTTTAAAATTATTTTAGGTAGTATAAGATTTAAAATTTAAGATAAAAATTAATAGGAGGGTTACATAGTGAAGAAAGAATTTTTAAGTGTCCTTGCTCAATTAGAGCGGGAAAAAGGTTTAGATAGGAGCGTTTTGATTGATGCTGTGCAATGCGCGTTAGCGCTGGCAGCAAAAAAAATAGCAAAGATGGCTTCACCTGATTCAGAAGAAGAAGTTAGAGTAGAAATTGATTCTAATAAAGGAGATATCCATGTTTACATTGGAGATAAAGAAGTAGTTTCAGAAGATTTTGGTCGTATAGCGGCTCAAACAGCAAGACAAGTAATAATTCAAAAAATTAGAGAAGCAGAAAAAGATAATATTTATAATGATTATCATTCTAGAGTTGGTGATATAGTTGGAGGTGTGATATATCGATTTGAAAAAAAAGCGGTTATAATCGATCTTATGGGAAAAGCCGAAGGGATTATACCTAATTCTTTTCTTTCTCCTTTAGACAGGTTCAGGATTGGAGAGAGAGCTAAAGCTTATGTTTATGAAGTAAAAAAAGAAAAGGGTGTTCAGATTATTCTTTCAAGAAAACATGAAGGTCTGGTAAAAAAGATGTTTAACCTTGAGGTACCTGAAATTGGACAAGGTGTTGTGGAAATAAAAGGTATAGCCCGCAGTGCAGGCGAAAGAACCAAGATAGCAGTATTTTCAAAAGATGAGAAGGTTGATTGTGTGGGCGCTTGTGTAGGCATCAGGGGCTCAAGAGTGAAAAATATTATAGAAGAATTGAGAGGCGAAAAAATTGATATTGTCAGATGGAGTGATGATATAAAGGAATTTATAAAAGCGGCTCTTTCTCCGGCAATTATTTCTATGATAGATTTGGATAGGGAGAATAAAAAAGCTAAAGTTTTGGTAGCCGCAGATCAACTTTCACTTTCTATTGGCAAAAAGGGCCAAAATGTTCGACTTGCTTCAAAACTGGTGGGTTGGGATATAGATGTCCGTTCCAAAGAAAGTATGGAAGACAGTATGAAGGTTATCATAAAATTGAAGAGTATCGGTAAGAAAGCTTCTGAAATTTTGGTAGAATCCGGTTATACTAATTTGAATTCACTAAGAGACGCGAATGAAAATAATTTATCAAAACTTAAAGGAATTGGAAAAAAGAAAGCAGTCAATATCATCCAAGAAGCAAAAGATGAGTTAAAAAAGAATGTTCTAAAAATGTTTAAAAGTGATAAAGATTCTAACCAAGAGAAAGAAACAGAGAAAGAAATAAACCTAGAGAAAAATACTGATAAAAAATCTATTGAAGAAGAGAACACCGAATCCACAGAGAAATGATTTTATTAGTAAAGTTAAGGTTTAAATAATGATAATTTATTAGTTATATACGAAAGTTGTTTTTTTGATTAAGAAGATTACACGGAAAAAGGAGATAATCGAGTATGAGAATTCATGAGTTAGCAAAAAAATTGGGGCTAGACAGTAAAGAGTTATTGATAAAACTCAAAGATTTAAATTTTTCTGTAAAAAATCATATGTCCAGTGTAGATAATGAAACCGCGGAAATAATAATACATGAGATAGAAGCAATAAAAAAGAAAGAGATTGAAGGCAATGTTATAGAAGTAGATTTTCCTATAACTTTAAAAGATTTAGCGGTTAAATTAAATAAAAAATCTTCAGAATTAATAGCAGAGTTAATGGAACAAAAAAAGTTTTTTACATTAAACCAAAATATAGATAAAGAAATGGCATTAACTATAGCATATAGTTATAAAGTAACTTTGAAGCAAAAACTTTCACAAGAAGAAGAAATTCAGCAAGTTGAGTCAAAAAATTTACAAAAAAGAGCTCCTATCGTTACTTTTATGGGACATATTGATCATGGTAAAACTAGTATTCTGGATTATATAAGGAAAAGCAAAATAGCTGATAAAGAAACAGGTGGTATTACTCAACATATCGGGGCATATCAAGTTGTATCTGAAAAAGGTGAAATTACTTTTTTAGATACTCCCGGGCACGAAACTTTTACTGCTATGAGAGCAAGAGGGGCTGACATTACAGATATTGTTGTAATTGTAATTGCGGCTGATGACGGGGTGAAGCCACAAACTATAGAAGCTATTGACCATGCAAAAGCTGCCGGCGGACCTATAATTGTTGCAATAAATAAAATTGATAAAGCTAATGCTAATGTTGATATGGTAAAACAACAACTTTCGAAAGTTGATTTGGTTCCCGAAGATTGGGGAGGTAAAACCACTACAGTTGGAGTTTCCGCGATTACCGGTCAAGGAATAGATGAACTTTTAGATTTAATAATTATTCACGCGGAAATGTTAGAATTAAAAGCTGATTATGAAAGACCGGCAACGGGAGTTATCGTTGAATCTAGATTGTGTAAAGGAAAAGGCGCATTAGCTAGTATTATAGTAAAAGAAGGAACTCTTAATATAGGTGATTGGTGTGTATGTGGTAATTTTTTAGGAAAAATTAAAGCGATGCATGATGATTTAGGAGGCATGGTCAAATCAGCAGGCCCATCATTTCCTGTTGAAATTTTAGGTTTAAACGGAATACCTAATCCCGGAGAACCATTGTGGGTGGTAACTAATGAAAAAAGTGCAAAAGTTATTGTCGGAAAAAGAATAGAAAATAGTAAAAATGAAAAATTTGCACCGGCTGAGCATATTAAATTAGAGGATTTATTTGCTAACGCGAAAGAAGAAAAAACAATACAGTTGAAAGTTGTTTTAAAAGCTGATGTCGGTGGTACTTTAGAAGCGGTGGAGAGCGCTTTGAAAAATATTAATTCACAGGAAGTAGAATTAGTCATCGTTCATAAAGGGGTAGGAGAGGTGAATTCTTCTGATATTCTTTTAGCAGAAGTTACAGACTCGATAGTCGTAGGATTTAAAGTAGAAATAAACGTTCAGGTGAGGGAATTATCGCGAAGAAAAGGTATTGAAACGCGGTCTTACCAGATTGTATATGAATTAATAGATGATGTAAAAGCAGCTTTAGAAGGATTGCTAGCTCCGCAAGTAAAACGTACTTTTGTGGGCAGAGCGATAGTAAAAACAATATTTAAATTATCAAAATCAGGTATAATTGCCGGATGTATTGTAGATAAAGGAAAAGTTGTAAGAGGCTCTATATGTGAATTATCTAGAAACAACGAAGTGATTTTTAAATCCAAGGTTATTACTTTGAAAAGATTTAAAGAGGAAGTAAAAGAAGTGATAGAGGGTATGGAATGCGGTGTGGGTATTGGGTATAATAAACTTGAAGAAAATGATGTTATAGACATATTTCATGAAGAAATTATTACTCGCCGGTTGAAATAATATTGGAATAATAAATTATAATTAAATTAACAAATGGAAAATAAAACAATTTTAAGTGGAATGCGGCCAACCGGCAAATTGCATCTTGGTCATTGGGTAGGAGCTTTATCTAATTGGACTAGATTACAGGAAAAATATCATTGTTATTTTATGGTCGCGGATTGGCACGCTCTAATGAGTGAATATAAAGATTCTTCATCTATCAAGGAATTTGCTATAGATAATGTAGCGGATTGGCTGAGTTGCGGTATCGATCCTAATAAATCAAATATATTTATTCAGTCACAGGTACCAGAACATTTAGAATTATCCATGATACTTTCAGTAATGGTTCCTTTAGGCTGGTTATTAAGATGCCCTACATTTAAAGATCAAGTTAAACAGTTAAAGGATAAAGAAGTCAATACATACGCTTTTTTAGGATATCCGGTTCTTCAATCAGCCGATATACTTTTATATAAAGCAGATACGGTTCCAGTTGGAGAGGACCAGCTTCCTCACTTAGAATTGTGCAGGGAAATAGTAAGGAAATTTCATTTAATTACAAAAACTGAAGTTTTTATTGAACCCCAGCCATTACTTACTAATATACCCCGTTTTTTAGGTATTGATGGGAGAAAAATGAGTAAAAGTTATAAAAATGATATTGCTTTAGATGAGGACGACAAAAATCTTGAGATAAAAGTCTTAGCAATGTTTACTGATCCCCAAAGGAAGAGAAGAAATGATCCCGGTCGACCTCAAATATGCAATGTCTTCTCATCGTATTTGATTTTTAAAGAAGAGTTTAAAGATGAAGTCCACGATTGGTGTATTAAGGCTAAAAAAGGGTGCCGAGATTGCAAAAAAATGTTGTACGAGATTATAAAAGATTTTATCGCGCCTATAAGAGAGAAAAAAGAGGAATTACTTAAAGATAAAAATTATATAAAAGATATATTAGAGGAAGGAAGAAAAAAAGCTAAGAACACCGCTATACAAACTATAAAAGAAACCAGAGAAGCTCTGAAACTATAAAGAAGAAACCAATAATATAAAATTATGAAACTTAGTTTAGATATTTTTGAAGGTCCATTAGATTTACTTATATATTTAATTAAGAAAGAACATCTTAATATTTATGATATTCCTATAGCTAAGGTTGTGGACCAATATCTTAAGTTTTTAGAATTAATGAATTTGTTAGATATAAATATTGCTTCTGAATATTTACTAATGACAGCAAATTTAATCAATATAAAATCAAAGATGCTTTTACCTAAACAGGTAAACGAAGATGAACAGGAAGAAGACCCTAGGGATGAATTAGTGAGAAAACTTCTTGAATATGAGAAATTTAAAGAGGCTGCCGAGTTTTTAAGAGACAAAGAAGTCGAACGAAACAAATATTTTAATCGGCCATCAAGTGAACCTGGCAATTTAGATGTATATATAGAAGCTTCTATTTTTGATCTTATTAGTGCTTTTAAAACAGCATTAAAAGATGTACCTAAAGATATTTTTTTTGAGGTAATTAAAGATGAATTTACGGTAGAAGAAAAAATCCATGATTTATTGCATTTACTTTTAGTAAAAGAAAAAATTTCATTAGATGAACTTTTTTCTTCAGCAAAAAATAAACTTGAGATAGTAGTTACTTTTTTAGCAATTTTAGAGTTAATAAAAATGAAAGAGTTGGTAGCTATTCAAGATGAACTTTTTGGTTCTATTATGATTGCGCGTAGAGAAACTATTTATACTTCATTATAAAAAATTATAAAATCCGGCGATAAAAATTAAATTATTAAATAAATAGAAAATAAATATGTCTGGAGAAAAATATATAGATAATTTTAATGAAAACGAAGAAGAACAGATTATTAATTTGTCTTTACGTCCGCATAATTTAGAAGAGTTTATAGGACAAAAAAATATAATTCACCCTTTGGGTGTATCAATTGAAGCAGCAGTAAAACGAATGGAACCGTTAGAACATGTATTACTTTCAGGTCCTCCGGGATTAGGTAAAACTTCATTAGCCTATTGTGTTTCAAAAGGGATGAACTCAAAAGTTACGGCAACCAGTGGTCCGGCTATTGAAAGGGCAGGTGATTTAGTCGGTATTCTAACAAATTTAGAAAAGGGCGATATACTATTTATTGATGAGATACATCGTCTTTCTCGGGTGATTGAAGAGTTTCTTTATCCGGCAATGGAGAATTTTCAAATAGATTTTGTTATTGATAAAGGACCTTATGCTAAAAGTGTTAAGTTTAATCTTAAACCGTTTACTCTTATCGGAGCAACAACAAAAAAAGGGACATTAAGCGCGCCCTTGCGAAGTAGATTTGGGCTTTTTTTCGATTTTGAGTTTTATACACCGGTTGACCTTTCGATAATAGTTAAAAGAAGTGCTGAACTTTTAGATATTGAAATTGATGATAAAAGTTGTTTAGAAATTGCCCGTTGTTCAAGAGGTACTCCTCGATTATGCAATCGACTCCTTAAAAGAGTTAGAGATTATGCCCAAGTTTTAGGAGAAGGTTTTATTAATAAAGAAATTACAATAAGTTCGTTGGCTAAAATAGGTGTGGATAGAGAAGGCTTAGACGTTATGGATAGAAAATATTTAAAAACGATAATAGAATTATATAATGGAGGTCCAGCTGGCATAGAATCTATAGCGGCCTCTTTAGGAGAAGATAAGGTAACTTTAGAAGATGTTATTGAACCGTATTTGTTAAATAAAGGATTTATTGTTCGGACTCAAAGAGGCAGAATAGTTAAAGAAAAGGCATATCGGCTTTTAAACCTTCCTTTCAAAGAAAAAGAGATAGATAAAGTTTAGTAATAAATACATTGTTTATTAGATAAAAGGTGTTGATTAATGGCTTAGGTTATATTGGAAATGTTGCAAAATACAGTATTTCCTTATTTTATAAATTGAAAACATTATTAGAGTATATGTTTAGTTTAATAAAAGAAGATACAGAAACAAAAGCGAGGCTTGGTAAATTTAAAACTTGCAGCAATGAATTCAATACTCCGGCTTTTTTTCCGGTAGCGACTCAGGCTGCTGTAAAAGGACTATCTATGAACGATTTAAAAGATATTGATATAGATGGGTTGTTGGTTAATGCTTATCATTTATATTTAAGGCCGGGAGTAGATGTAATAAAAAAATGCGGCGGACTGCATAAATTTATGGGGTTTAATAAGACAATTATTACTGATAGCGGAGGATACCAAATTTTTAGTTTGGAACGTCTGCGTAAGGTTACAGATGCCGGTGTAGAATTTCAATCACATATTGACGGAACGCCTTTTTTTTTAACCCCGGAAGATGTAATAAAAATACAATTAGATTTAAATTCTGACGTGATAGTCCCTTTAGATGAATGTGTCAAATATCCAACTTCGTATGAAGTGTCAGAAAAATCAGTGAATAGAACTCTTGAATGGGCAAAAAAGAGTAAAATTTGTTTTGATCAGAATAAACAACAGCAAAACTTGTTTTTTGGTATAATTCAGGGGTCAACTTATACGGATTTAAGGAAAAAGTGTTTAGATGGGATATTGTCTTTAGATATTGATGGATTATGTGTTGGTGGCTTAAGTGTTGGCGAACCGGAGGATTTAAGGTATAATACGCTTTCATTTATTACCGATAATGTTGATAAAAAGTATATTCGTTATTTTATGGGATATGGAAAGCCGTTAGATATTATAGAGGCTGTTAGTTTAGGTATAGATTTGTTTGATTGTGTAGTCCCTACAAGATTTGGTCGAACGGGAACAGCTTTTACATGGAAAGGTCAAATTGTTGTAAGAAACGCTTTATATACAAATGATAGATCTCCTTTAGATCAAGAGTGTCAGTGTTACGTATGTAAAAATTATTCAAGGGCATATTTACGGCATCTTATAAATGTTAAAGAAATGTTGGGGGTACAACTGGTTTCTTATCATAACGTATTTTGGTATAAAACTTTCATGGACCAAATCAGAAAATCTATAAAAGCTGATAAATTTTTAGAATATAAAAAGACATTTTCTGAAAAATATAAAGAAGAAAGTTGTGAAGGTAATAGTTAACTTTTAAATTTTTAAAAAATATACAAGGGACAGAGCACTGTGTCTGTCCGCCTGTCTGCCGGTAGGCAGGGTAGTCAGAAGTCAGAAAATAAAATGATAATAGATGTAATAACTATTTTCCCTGAGATGTTCATCCCGGTTATCGGAGAATCAATTATAAAGAGAGGTCGGGCTAAAGGATTAGTAAAAATAAATATACATGACCTTAGAGATTATTCTTCAAATATACATAAGAAGGTCGATTCACCCTCCTATGGAGGAGGAGGCATGGTTTTCAAAATAGACCCTTTATTTGAGTCTATTAAATCTATACTAAATAATGAGAAAAAAATATTAGTAAAAGGTATAAATATGAAAGTTTCAAGACCAAAGACTAAAGGTGTGGATAAACCGAGAAATTTAACTAAAGATAGTTTTAATGAGTTTTATGAGAACAAGATTAAGGATAAAACGAAACGAACCATACTTTTTAGTCCAAAAGGTAAAAAATTAAACCAGAAAATGATGAATAAATTTTTGAGTTATGAAAAATTAATTTTAATTGCTCCTCGTTATGAAGGTGTAGACGAACGGGTGAGAGAATATCTGGTAGATGAAGAGATTTCTATAGGAGATTATGTTTTAAGCGGAGGAGAACTTCCAGCTATGGTTTTTATCGATTCATTGGTAAGACTTATACCGGGAGTTGTATCCGATAAAAATTCTATAAAAAACGAGAGTTTTGAAAATTCACTTTTAGATTTTCCTCATTATACAAGACCTGCAGAATTTTGCGGGTTAAAAGTCCCTGATATATTAATTTCAGGGAATCATAAAGATATTGAAAAATGGAGAAAAGATAAAGCTTTTGAATTAACAAAAAAAAGGAGGCCGGATTTGTTAAACGAGAAAAAGGATTTTAAGAAGTAAAGAGATGTTTATGAAATGATAAATAATATTAGCTAAATTCGACTACAAGTTTACAGCCGAGCATTTTCTCGAAGAGAAAATTCTACGGACTGATAATACTTGAACCTGCTCAAAAATGTGAAAGATTTTTGAGTTATACAATGGTTCAAGTACAGATTTTTTTAAAAAAAGTCTAAGTCTCAAATGGTAAGGAATGATATAATGATATAAACGAGTCCCTCTTCGCTACATATAGGGTAAAATGACTTCGACTTTTTACCCTAATTCGGAGGGATTCAATGAGGAGGAAAAAAATGGAAAAATTATTAGAAGTAGAAAAAAGTCTTAAAGAAGAATTTAAAAAAGATTATCCTGAATTTAAAGCAGGAGATATAATTAAAGTTTTTTATAAGATACGTGACAAAGAAAAAATACGTTTACACCCTGTAGAAGGTGTTGTCATTAAGATACAAGGTGCAATGCACAGGAAATCATTTACAGCAAGAAGAATCTCTTATGGTCAAGCTTATGAAGTTACATTTCCTTATTATTCGCCTAATATTGAGAAGATAGAGGTCATTAAAAAAAGCCGTAGACGTCCAAGAAGAGCACGTTTGTTTTATTTAAGAGATAGACTGGGTAAAAAGGCTGTAATAGCATAAATATTAGAAATAAACAGCTCAATTTATTCAATTAAAGATGATAGTAGGAATTGATGAGGCAGGCAGGGGGCCATTAGCAGGGGTTGTAGTCGCTTGTGCGTTACATCTCAAATATGATCCCCCATTTATAGCTAAAGATTCCAAGATTCTTTCTCAAAGCAAAAGGGAAGAATTTTTTTCGTGGATTATATCTAATGCTGTTTTTGCTGTTGATATTGCTAATTCTCAGGAAATTGATAGATTTAATATATTAGAAGCAACATTTATAGCTTTTAATAGGGCAATAAAAAAATTGCTAATAAAAGACCCTAATTTAAGTAAAGCAGATTTTATTGTTGATGGTACTCTTTTTAAAACAGAGATGGATTTGAAGTATACTTGCATAAAAAAAGCTGATCAAAAAATAAAAGAAGTTTCTTGTGCTTCAATAGTGGCTAAAGTAACTAGAGATCACCTTATGAATTCTGTTGATTTTTTGTATCCTAAATGGAATTTTTCAAAACATAAAGGGTATCCAACGAAAGAACACTTTTCTTTATTAAAAAAACACCCGTTAACACCTTTTCATCGGAAGAGTTTTTCTCCTTGTCGTTTTACTTAGAGATTATTTATATGAGGTAAAAAATATTTTTACTTTGACAATTAAATGTTATATTGAGAAATGAATAAAGGAAAATATTACGAAAAAAAGGGTAACGAATTTTTAAGATTACAGGGTTACAAGATTTTAGAACAAAATTTTAATAGTCGTTTTGGAGAGATAGATACAATAGCCAGAGATAATAAATTTCTTTCATTTGTTGAAATAAGAGCAAGAAAAAAGAATCATTTATTATCACCGATTGAATCTGTGGATAGACGAAAAAGAGATAAAATAAGAAAAACCGCTCTTTTTTATTCAGCCGGTAAACCAGAAGAATTTTATCGATTTGATGTTTTAGAGGTTATTCAAGGAAATCAGTGGCGGGAGTTTCGTTTGATAAAGAACGCGTTTGGTTTGTATGAAGAAATATAAAAGTAATTTTAAAGACTATATTCATGATTTAGGTAAGAGAGAACCTTCTCCAGGAGGAGGGAGCGCTGTTTGTGTCGCTTTTTGTATGGGAGCTAGTTTGATGGAAAAAGCGGTGAATTATTCATTAAATTTAAAGAAAAATGATAAAAAAACTATAATTCATAATAAAAAACTCAAAACAACAATTATAGAACTGCAAACCTTAAAAAAGGGAGTTTTTCCTTACATTGATAAAGACGGATATATATTTGAAAAAATTATAAAGACAAAAGGAGAAAAGAAAGAACAATTTATCGAACAAAGTGAATTTATTATATATGAAGTGGCTACGGCATGTGAAAATATGTTTTGCCTTGCTAAGAAGATAGAATCTGGTATAAAAAAGAGTATAGAAAGTGATTTCATTATAGGCTTGGAATTAGTCCGCACAGCTTTATTAGGGTGTATTTTAAATTTAGAAGCAAATAGTAAAATTTCTGGTAAAAAAAACAAATCTATAAATAAATTTAAAAAAAGTTTGAATAAATGGCAAAAATATTAGATTCTAGAGAAATTTGTAATATTTTAGAACAAGAAAATATAGAAAGATTAAAAAATCTTCCTAATAAATTATGTCTGGCTTCCTTGGCGATAGGCAGCAATTATTCAACTAAAGTATATAGAATTTCACAAAAAAAAGTTGCCGATAAGTTGGGCATCAAATATGTACCAATAGATTTAAAAGAAACAGTTTCTTTTGATGATTTCAAAGCCGAAGTAGTAAAATTAAATAATGACAAAAAAATATCAGGCATTATTTTTAATAAACCTTTCCCAAAAGGATGGAAAGATGAGGCTGTTTTTGCTCAGATAGATGAATTTAAAGATATAGAAGGTATGCATCCTGCTAATTTAGGTAAGTTTTTTATGGGCAAAGATGATATTGTTTCTCCGACAGTAAGAAGTATTATTAAATTATTGGATATTAGTTTAGAAAAAGACGTAAATAAATATAAAGGTAAAAGAATTACAATTGTAGGGTTTTCTTCATTGATAGGAAAACCTTTAGCTTTGTTTTTAGGTAAAAGATTAGCAACAGTTAGCATAACCCATATAGGGACATTTGAAAAAGGAGATCTTCCTTTTTTTGTCAAAAATGCGGATATTGTTATTTCATCAGTCGGCCAACCTTATCTTATAAAAGGAGAATGGATAAAAGAAGGCGCAATAGTTATAGATGTTGGAACTGGCGAAAAAAATGGAAAACTTACAGGTGATATAGAATTTGAAACAGCAAAGAGTAAAGCTTCTTTTATTACTCCGGTTCCCGGAGGTGTCGGCAGGCTTACTACAATGTTTCTCTATAATAATTTAATAATAAGTTCCGAGATTCAAACTTCCTTAGAACAGAAACATTAAAAAATATAAAGATTATGAAAGACATAACAGTAATAGGTGGGGGTATTTCAGGATTTACTTTAATCGAACAAATTAGAGAAAAAAATATAGACTGTCGAATAACACTTATAGATATTAACGATTACAACTTTTACAAAAATGAATTATTAATTGTACCAGGAAAATTTAGTAATAGAATAAAACTCGCAGATTGGGCGGAAAAGAATAAAGTTAAATTTATTAAGGACAAAGTTGAAAAAATAAATATTAAACGAGGGAAAATTTATTTAAAACAAGGAGAAACACGAGATTTTGAAGAATTGGTGTTAGCTTCAGGAGTGAAGTCTAAAAAAATAGAGATAAAAGGTGAACATAGAGAAGGGTTCTTTTATCTTTCAGATATTACTCCGGGGAATTTAAGAAGTTTATTAAAGATTTCTTCAGATATTGCAGTAAATGTTACGACATTTGTTGGGATTGAACTTTCATTAGCCTTAAAAAAATTAGGTAAAGAAGTGAGAGTAGTATCAGCGAATTTTAATTTTCTAGGTGAGTATGAATTAACGGTTATAGAGGCATTAAAGGCTAAAGGTATAGGGGTGTATATAAACTCGATTATTGAAGAAGCTGTCGGCGAAGGTATTCTTAAAGCAACAAAGATTTTACCTTTAAAAGTTTTTCCGTCACAATTGATTTTTATAGATAGCGGTTTTATTCCAAACAATCATTTTTTTGGTGAAGATATTGTAATAAAAGATACTTTTTTTACAGATTACGAAAACGTTTATTTATTAGGAGACGTTAATAAATTAGGGATTGAAAATGAGTTATTTTTTGTTTCTAACTTTCAAGAAGCAAAAAAACAAGGAGCGGTATTAGCAGATTTTTTTAGCGATGGGATAACTCCTGAATATATTAGACCTGATATTGATGGAAATAACATTAAAAAGATTATTGATAACATTTTTAAGGAGGGAGAATTATGGCAGAGTGGATTGGCATAGGTAAACGCGCACGTAGATGTTATGGATTTGATGAGATAGCGCTTGTTCCGGGTAAAGCAACAATAAATCCGGAAGAAGTTGAAACTTCATGGGAATTTGGCGGAAAGACCTTTTCTGTTCCTATATTTGCGGCAGCAATGGATGGAGTTGTTGGAACTGATTTTGCTGGTAAAATGTCAAAATTAGGGGGTATTGGAGTATTAAATTTAGATGGCGTACAAACACGTTATGATAATCCCGATGAAGTTTTAAAAGAAATATCTAATGCCAATAAAGATGAATCCACAAAATTAATTCAAAAATTATATACTGCTCCTATAAAAGAAAATTTAGTTTCCAAAAGAGTGGACGAAATTAAGAAATCCGGCGGTTATGCCGCAGTTAGTTGTATTCCTCAGAACGCTGTGAAATTTGCTTCTTTGGCAGAAGAAGCAGGCGCGGATTGTTTTGTTTTACAATCTACAGTTACAACAGCCAGGCATATCTCTAAAAAATATATCCCTTTAGATTTAGCAAAATTTTGTCAAAGCTTAAAGATACCTGTAATTATTGGGAATTGTGTAACTTATGAGGGCGCGTTAGAATTAATGGAAACAGGATGTTCTGGCCTTTTAGTCGGTGTAGGGCCGGGTGCCGCTTGTACAACAAGAGGTGTATTAGGAATAGGTGTTCCTCAGGTAACTTCAACTATAGATTGTGCAGCTGCTCGAGATTTTTATTATCAAAAAACAGGCAAATATATATCTATAATTACAGATGGTGGTATGAGTAAAGGAGGGGATGTTTGTAAAGCTTTTGCCTGTGGTGCAAATGCAGTTATGATAGGTTCAGCATTTGCCAGAGCAAAAGAAGCTCCGGGAAGAGGTTTTCACTGGGGTATGGCAACCTCACACGGAAATTTACCACGTGGCACAAGAATAGAAGTTGGTATAACCGGTAGTTTGGAACAAATACTTTTTGGTCCGGCATTAGTAGACGACGGTTCTCAGAATTTAATGGGAGCTTTGAAAACTTCAATGGGGGCTTTAGGAGCACACGCGATAAAAGATATGCATTTTGTAGAGATTATAATTGCACCTTCAATACAAACAGAAGGTAAAATATTCCAAGCCACACAGCGAGTGGGTATGGGAAAGTAAAATACGAAGGACGAGAGACGATCGCTTCGCTTAGACGAGGGACGATTGCTTCGCTCAGAAGAGTGATGATAAAAGAAGGAAAGAAAAAAAAACAGAATATAGTAGGAGCGTAGAAAAGTAACGATGTATTGATGTAATGAGGTGAAAACAAACCACCCCTGTCATCCCGGCGGATGCCGGGATCTCGAATGAAAGATGAATACATATTATGGTTACATGTTAACGAATAAAGGAAATAATGTTTTATACATTGGGGTAACAAATAATATGAAAAGAAGAATGTATGAACATAATAATAGATTAATTAATCCTGTGGGGGCACAGCGTGCTGTGCCTGATACTGCACAAGAATATTGTAAATCATAAGGGCGAATGTCCAAAATAATGGTAACCAAATATGAGAAATACCCCATAAATTGTCATTACTGAGTATGTCATATATCTTGCCATTATGCAGACAGGAATCTTTGACTTTTGAGTTTTGTTTTGAATTTATGATTTTTAATTTGTTTAGAATTTAGAATTTTTATTTTTTAGCCTGTAGTAGATTGAATTTGTTTGTTTTGTTTATTTGAATTGAGGCTTTATAATCGATTATGAGCGATGAGCTATGTAATGCGGAGTAAATAATAATGATAAAAGATACTATTTTAATTATGGATTTTGGTTCTCAATATACCCAATTGATTGCCCGGAGAATAAGAGAACTTAAAGTATTTAGCGTTATAGAACCCTGTACTGTTGATATAAATAAAATTAAAAAAATAAATCCTAAAGGAATAATCCTTTCCGGCGGCCCTCATAGTGTTTATGAAAAAAATGCACCTTCCTTAAATAAGGAAATTCTGGAATTAGGTATTCCTATATTAGGAATTTGTTATGGAATGCAGATATTGGTTAAAAATTTAAAAGGTAAAGTAATTGAATCAAAAGAAAGAGAATATGGAAGAGCAGAGATGTATATAGATGACCATAATAATCTATTTTATGCTATGCCGGCTAAAATTGTTTCATGGATGAGTCATACTGACCAAGTAGTAAAACTTCCTAAAGGATTTATTGTCTTAGCGCATACTGTTAATACCAAATATGCTTCTATAGGAGATTTAGATAAAAATATTTACGGTGTTCAATTCCATCCTGAAGTCGTTCATACTGATTTGGGAATACAAGTACTTTCTAATTTTTTATTTAAAATATGTGATTGTTTTGCTAATTGGCAATTGGAAGACTTTATTAGCGAACAGATTTCTGAGATTAGAAAAAAAGTTGGCAACAAAAATGTTATTTGCGGATTAAGCGGAGGAGTAGATTCATCTACCGCAGCCGTTTTATTAAGTAAAGCGATTGGTAAAAAACTTAAATGTATTTTCGTTAATAATGGTGTGTTGAGAAAAGGAGAAGCTCAGCAAGTTATAAAAAATTTTGGTAACAATTCAAAAATAGATTTTCATTATGTTGATGCCTCAAAATCATTTTTATCAAAATTAAAAGGGGTGGTTGATCCTGAACAAAAAAGAAAGATAATCGGACATGAGTTTATTAAAGTATTTGATGATGAAGCTTCAAAAATAAAAAACGTGGAATTTTTAGTTCAAGGAACGCTTTATCCTGATGTTATAGAATCAGTTTCTTTTTTTGGAGGTCCTACAGCTTGTATAAAGTCTCATCATAATGTTGGTGGTCTTCCTGAAAATATGAAATTGAATTTGATAGAACCTTTTCGCCAGTTATTTAAAGATGAAGTAAGAGAAATAGCTAAAATTTTAGAAATGCCTGACTATATTATAAATAGACATCCGTTTCCTGGTCCGGGTTTGGCGATAAGGGTTATAGGTGAGGTAATTCCTTCACAACTTAAAATTTTGAGAGAGGCAGATGCTATTTTAGAGAAAATAATAAAGAAAAATGGTTTATATCAAGATATCTGGCAATCATTTTGTGTTTTATTACCGTTAAAAACTGTTGGTGTTATGGGAGATAAGCGCACATATGAATATGTTATTGCTGTTCGTGCTGTAAGCAGTATAGACGGAATGACCGCAGATTGGTCAAAGATACCTTTTTTAGTCTTAAACGAGATTTCTAACTCGATTATTAATAAAGTAAGAGGAGTTAATAGAGTAGTTTTAGATATAAGTTCTAAACCTCCGGCAACAATTGAATGGGAATAAAATATATTGCATATAAATCTTTTAGGGTTAAGATTTTTACAGTATTTATATCCTTTCTAATAATTTTTTAAAAAAAATAAAATATGCACGCAGATTTTGTTCACCTTCATGTACATACACAATATAGTTTGTTAGACGGCGCATGTCTTCTTACACGTCTTGTAGATAAAGCTGTTCAATTCAAATTACCTGCTTTGGCCATGACCGACCATGGAAATATGTTCGGAGCAATAAAATTTTATAGTCTTTGTATGAAGAAAGGGATTAAACCTATTATAGGCTGCGAAGTTTATGTTTCTGCAGGTTCTCGTTTAGATAAAGAACATAGACCTGGTTCAAACAATACTTTTCATTTGATTCTTTTAGTTAAAAATGAAGTAGGCTATTCAAATCTTGTTAGGTTAGTTTCCTTAGCTAATTTAGAAGGGTTTTATTATAAACCTCGGGTAGATAAAGAAATTCTAAGACAATATAGTGAAGGGTTGATAGCCTCAAGCGCTTGTTTAAAAGGTGAGGTTGCATCGTATATCTTATTAAATGATATGAATAAAGCCTATAAAACAGCAGATGATTATTTAAATATTTTTGGTAAAGGTAATTTTTATTTAGAATTAATGGAAAATGGTATAGACGATCAAATTAAGGTAAATAAAGGATTACTTAAAATATCAAAAGAACTAAATATACCAATTGTGGCAACAAATGATGTTCATTATTTAGAAAAAAATGAATCGTTTGCTCAAGAAGTACTTCTTTCTATACAAACGCAGACATTAATATCTGACCCGAAAAGATTTAAATTTAGTACAGACAGTTTTTATTTTAGAAGTCCATCTGAAATGAAAACTCTTTTTAAAGAAATTCCTCAAGCAATAAAAAACACTTTAGAGATTACACAAAAATGTAATCTTATAATGGATTTCACTAAAACACATTTACCAAGTTTCCCTTTACCGGAAAATGAAACTGACGAAAATTTTTTAAAGAATATTTGTTACAAGAAACTAAAAGATAAATATCCGGAAATTACAGAGAAAATAACGCAAAGACTAGAATATGAATTAAGTGTTATCACTAAAACTGGATTTTCCAGTTATTTTTTAATAGTTTGGGATTTAATTAAATTTGCTAGAGAAAGTCATATCCCTGTCGGACCGGGAAGAGGAAGCGCGGCAGGAAGTATTGTCAGTTATGTTTTGGATATTACAGATGTTGACCCCTTAACCTATGATTTGCTTTTTGAGAGATTTTTAAATCCGGCAAGGATTTCCATGCCGGATATTGATATAGATTTTTGTTATGAAAAACGGTTAGACGTTTTAGATTACGTAACTAAAAAGTATGGCAGAGATAATGTAGCTCAAATAATTACATTTGGAACTATGCAGGCCCGTGCGGCAATAAGAGATGTAGGTAGAGTATTAGGGTTTGCTTATTCTGAAGTAGATAAAATTGCTAAAATGATACCAGCTAATGTAGGTCAACAGATATCATTAAAAGAGGGTATATCTCAAAACCCTGATTTGGCAAATGTCTACAAATCAGATAGTAAGATTAAACAGCTTATAGATGTGGCATCTCAATTGGAAGGTCTTTGTCGGCATTCGTCTACTCATGCAGCAGGAGTAGTTATATCGGACAAACCTTTGATAGACAGAGTACCGTTAATACGCAGTTCAGAAGGGGATGCCGTAACTGGTTATGATATGGCTTCTTTGGAAAAGACAGGTCTTTTAAAAATGGATTTTTTAGGTCTTAAAACTTTAACTGTTATTGAAGAAACTTTAAAAATTATAAAAAGAACAAGAGGCGAAGACCTAAATATTTCTAAAATTTTACTTAATAATAAAAATACGTATAAACTATTAGCCGAAGGTGAGACTGTAGGAGTCTTTCAGCTGGAAAGTAGAGGTATGAGAGAAATATTAACAAAAATAAATCCATCTGAATTCGAGGATTTGATAGCTGTACTTGCTCTTTATCGTCCAGGTCCTTTAGGCAGCGGCATGGTTGATGACTTTATAAGCAGAAAACAAGGGAAAACTAAGATTACTTATATTCATTCTGAATTAGCGTCTATACTTAAACCTACTTATGGAATAATCCTTTATCAAGAACAGATAATGCAGATAGTATGTAAATTAGCCGGATTTGACATGTCACGGGCAGATCTTTTAAGAAAAGCTATTGGTAAAAAAATTCCAGAGATTATGGAAGAACAACGGCATATGTTTGTTGAAGGGTGTGTTAAAAATAAGATATCTAAAGATAAAGCAGCCCTGATATTTGATTTGATAGACTATTTTTCCGGCTATGGATTTAATAAAAGCCATTCAACGGCTTACGCACTTATTTCTTATCGTACGGCTTATTTGAAAGCAAATTATCCTATTGAATACATGGCAGCTCTTCTTACCAGTGAACGTAATAATACCGATAAAGTTGTTGAATATATAGGCGAAACAAAACAGATGAAACTGGACGTGTTACCCCCGAATATAAATTCCAGTTTTGCTAATTTCACAGTAACGGATGATAAAAGTATAAGGTTTGGGTTAATGGCAATAAAAAATGTTGGTAAAGCCGCTTTAGAAAATATTATTGAAACAAGAAAAGAAAAAATGTTTCCCAATATTTTTGAGTTTACAGATAGGGTGGATTCCAGAGTAGTTAATAAAAAAGTAATGGAAAGTTTAATTAAATCAGGAGCATTGGATAGTTTTGGGATTAGACGTTCCCAAATGATGGCGATTTTGGACAGATTATTAGCTAAGTCAACTAAAAAGGTTGATACTTCTCAATTAACTTTATTTGCTCCTACAAATGATGAAAGTGTGCCAGATATTGAAGAATGGGACCTTCTTGAGATATTAAATAACGAGAAATTACTTTTAGGTATTTATGTAACCAGCCATCCTTTAAAATGTTATTCTTATTTTGTTGATTCATTAAAAAGAGATAAAATAAGTTCTTTTTATGAGAGACCTATGAACAAAGAAGTTTTAGTTTGCGGTATTGTTGAAAAAATAAAGATTGTGGTTACAAAACGGAAAAAACAGCGTATGGCTATTTTAAAGATTGAAGATGAAACATCCAATATAGAGGCTATTGTTTTTCCTAAGTTATACGAAGAAGCAAATATTTATTTAAAAGAAAAAGAAATTATAGTATTGATGGGTAATCTTGAATCTAAAGATAAGACATGTAAGATTTTAGCATCAAGAATAATTCCAATGGAAAAAATAATGACTTATGTTAAAAGGGCAAATATCGTAATTGAGAAAAATAGATTACATTTAGATAAATTAAAGGATATTTTTACAAATAATAGAGGAAATGTACCGATTTATTTTTCTTTTAAGAACTCACGGATGGATGGAGTAAAAATTAAGACGGCAGATAATTGCAGCATAGAATTAACACCCCAAGTATTAAAGGATTTGACCTCTCTGGTTGGAGACGGAAACTTAGTCTTGACACTATAGTTTGAGACTGATAAACTTAGGATATGAGAAAAAGAGATATTGTTTTAAAAATTAGTGAAAAAACAGGAATAAAACAGGTTAAAGTTAAAGAAGTAGTACAAATGACGTTTGATACTCTTTTAGAGGCTTTAAAGGAGGGTCAAAGAATAGAGTTGAGAAACTTTGGGATTTTTCAAGTAAAAACTAGAAAAAAAAGAATTGGCCGAAATCCTAAAACAGGTGAAGTTGTTCCGGTTCCGGAACGAAAAATTGTTGTTTTTAAGCCTGGTCTTGATATGAAGAAACATATTAAATAGACTTTCATTAGTAAATGCGCCTCGTTAATTCCACCCTTTTAAAGTTGTTATATTCCATTAATAGGAGATTAAAATAGTGAGAAAAAAGTTTTTTAATGTTAGAGGAACCTCTGATTTTAAACCATCAGAAACTTTAGTTTTTCAGGATATAAATCAGAAATCAAGAGATATTTGTCAGAAATTTGGTTACGAAGAGATAAGTTTGCCTATTTTGGAAGAACGGGAATTATTTTTAAAAGGTGTAGGAGAAGTAACTGATATTGTAGAGAGACAAATGTTTAAAATCGAAGGTAAAGATATAGTTTTAAGACCCGAAGGAACAGCTCAGGTTATCAGATATTATCTTCAGAATTCTTTATTTAAACAAAATGATTTTTATAAGTTTTTTTATCAAGGCCCAATGTTTCGAGGAGAAAGGCCTCAGAAAGGAAGATTACGCCAATTTCATCATATTGGGGTTGAAGCTATAGGTTCAAATAGTATTTATATTGACGCCGAAATAATTAGTTTGTGCTTTGAAATATTGAAGGATATTGGTGTTACAGAAAAAGAGTTAAAAATTAATACTTTAGGCTGTATTTCTGATAAAGAAAAGTTTTCCTATACACTTAAACAATCTCTTAGTGGTAAACGTGATGAACTTTGCGAAGATTGCGCGAAAAGGTTAGAAAAAAATCCTTTAAGAGTAATAGATTGTAAAAATAAACAATGTAAAAATTTAGTCAACTCCTTGAATCTGGAAATGGGGCATTTATGTTTAGATTGTAAAACCCGGTTTAATGATTTATTGTCTCTTCTTAAAGATATGAATATAAAGCATGTATATAGTCCTCATTTAGTAAGAGGTTTAGATTATTATACTAATACTGTATTTGAAATAACTTCAAACAAGTTAGGCTCACAAGATGCTATCGGCGCAGGCGGCAGATATAACAACCTTATGAAATCTTTAGGCGGCCCGGAAATACCCGCTATAGGTTTTGCTTTGGGAGTTGAAAGAATATTGTTAATATTAGCAGAAACTCAAAGGTCGAAAACTCTCGATTTTTTTGTAGCCGTTACCGGTCAGGATAATACTAAATTAGGATTTGGTATCTTACGGGATATAAGAGAAGCGGGGTTTAGTGCTGATTTTGATTATAAAGATAAATCATTAAAAGGACAATTGAGAGTAGCTCAAAAAAAAGGAACCAAATTCGTGCTTATTCTTGGTGAAGAGGAACATAAAAATGATTCATTTGTTTTAAGAAATATGGAAACTTCAACGCAAGAAATAATAAAATACAATAATTTAACAACTGAAATTAAAAAAAGAATGAAAAGTTTAGGGATAGAAAAAGTTATATAATTTTAAAACTACTAATATAACCCAGAATTCGCTGTGGTCTAACGCGAATTTTGGGTTTAACCAAAAGAGGAGTAACAAATGTTAAGGACACATACTTGCGGCGATTTAACTGTAGAAGAATTAAATAAAGAAGTTGTATTATGCGGTTGGGTTGCTTCAAGACGCGACCATGGAAAACTTATTTTTATTGATATTAGGGATAGATATGGAATTACTCAGATAATATTTCTTCCTAAACCAAATACTGAAACATATGAAAAAGCTAAAAAACTGCGTAACGAAGACGTAGTGAAAATAAAAGGAATGGTTAATTCTCGACCTAAGAAGACAGAGAATCCTAAAATATCTACAGGATATGTAGAGATTTGTGCCCAAGAACTAGATATTTTAAGTGCAGCTTCTGATTTACCTTTTAATGTTGAAGATAATGTAGAAGCCGGAGAAGAGACTAGATTGATGCATAGATATTTAGATTTAAGAAGAAATAGTGTTTCTCAAAAAATAATTTTACGTCATAAATTAAATCAGGAGTTTAGAAAAATTTTAAATGAACAAAATTTTTTAGAAATAGAAACACCGTTTCTTACAAAGTCAACTCCTGAAGGAGCCAGGGATTATCTAGTACCATCCCGCCTAAATGAAAACAAATTTTATGCTTTACCCCAATCACCACAGCTATTTAAACAAATACTAATGGTAGGAGGTATGGATAGATATTATCAGATAGCAAGATGTTTTCGTGACGAAGATTTACGAAAAGACAGACAACCGGAATTCACTCAGTTAGATTTAGAAATGTCCTTTGTGGACGAGGAAGATATACTTTCTATAGTAGAAAATATGTTTGCTTCAGTTTTTTCCAAACTTTTGGGTGTAGAAATAAAAACTCCTTTTTTAAGGATACCTCATAAAGAAGCAATAGAAAAATATGGGACAGATAAACCGGATTTAAGGAACCCTAATTCTACAGAGAAAGAAAACGAATATAAGTTTTTATGGGTAGTAGATTTTCCGTTGTTTGAATATAACGAAGAAAATAAACGTTGGCAATCCTGTCATCACCCTTTTACAGCACCAAACGAACAAGATATCCCTCTTTTGGATACAGATTTGTCTAAAGTAAGATCCCGTTCATATGATCTTGTTTTAAATGGTGAAGAATTAGGGAGCGGTTCTATAAGAATAAATTCATTCGAGCTTCAAAAGAAAATTTTTGAGATTTTAGGGATATCAGAGTTAGAAGCAGAAGAAAAATTCGGATTTTTATTGAGATCGTTTAAATATGGTGTTCCACCTCATGGTGGAGCAGCTTTTGGTTTAGATAGATTATGTGCTATTATAACCAAATCATCTAGTATTCGAGAGGTAATCGCTTTTCCTAAAACACAAAGGGGTATTTGTCCTTTAAGCGAAGCGCCTTCATATATAGAAGAAAAACAGTTAGACGAACTCAAAATTAAATTAATTAAAGAAGAAAAAGAAGATTGAAACTTTAAATGTCATTATAGAAAGTTCTATTAGATTTAGAAGAAAAGTGATATTATATTTCTGTCTTTGATGGCGTAAAAATGTATAAATTAAATACCTATACTGTTCATTAATAAGGGGAGGTAAATAATATGAAAAAAATATTTATTTTATTCTGTATTGTTTTGTTAAGCGGATGTATGAGAGTAAGAACATATACTATTGAAAAACCAAGAACAGATATGGAGGTTCAGGGTAACCAAGGTTATTTGTCAGGTTCATCAAAAGGTGTAACTAAGAAAAATAGGTTTGGAAATTCTCGAAAAATATCAGTTGTAGAATTTGAATTTAAATCTAAGGAACAGGAAACAAAAAGATATAACAAGAAAGGTGCATTAAAACAAGAATTATTTTTAGAAGAAAAAACATTAAAAAATGAAAAGGATGAATATACTCTAGCCCAAGATACAGAATATGATTTTTTAGAAGAAGTTGAACCTTTAGTTACTGAAAAAAAAGAGAAGACCAAAATAGAAAAAGAATATAAATATTACACGATTCAAAAGAATGAGACTCTCCAGAAGGTTTCACGAAAATTTTATAATACAACAACAAAGTGGAAGTTAATATTTGATTACAATAAAGATATACTAAAAAGTCCCGATAAAATTTATCCCGGATTAAGGATAAAAATCCCAATATTAAATTAAAGCAATAAATATAAATAGTTAAAAAATGCTGAAACTATTTAAAACAATTGACCTTCCTGATACAGGTTGAATAGTAGTAGCCATGATATACAACGCAAATTTAGGTATTAAGTTTTGTTATTTAAATAAGATTGATTATGAGCGACATCATCTAATACAGGAAATAATCCAAGTATATGAAAATTTTTAACGAAAAAAAACAAAATAAATTTTTAGAGCATTTTATTGGTCTTATATTTTTTGTTATTATAGGACTGATATTTTATAAATATGATATAGACTTTTCTATGGTGATTTTGACATTCATTCTTTTTGTTTATGCTAAATTTTTTCGAAAAATAGATAATTTACCGTCAAATTTAGATTTATGCATATTAGGGATGATAGCTATATGGATACCTCTTTTGACTATAACAACTTTTAAAATATCCGGTTATGGTATATCCGTAATCGGGTTCGCGATTTTAATAACACTTTTGTTTGAGAATTTAGAACTTTCTTTTATTTTTTCAGTTTTCATTTCATTGCTGGGTGCGAGTATAGGTGATAATAATCTTGGAATAGGTATCAGTTTGTTAGCTGGATCAATAACAGCTTCAATGCTTACCATAAGAATTCGCCGTAGATTTCAAGTGATAAAAGCCGGTTTTTTTGCGGGGCTTATTTTATTTATTTTTGCTTATATCTCGGAAAGGAGGTTAAGCCCTTTTGTAATGTCTGGTCTTGATTTGCCATTTTTAAGAGATCTTCTTTCGGTATGTCTGATTAACGGGTTGTTATCTTCTTTTATAGTTTTAGGTATTCTTCCAGTTTTTGAATATATTTTTAAAGTAGTAACTAATATCTCACTCCTGGAATTATCGGATTTTAACCATCCTTTACTTCGGAGATTAATATTAGAAGCCCCGGGTACGTATCAACATTCTTTAGTTGTGGCAAATTTAAGTGAATCGGCAGCAGAGGCCGCTAGCGCGAATTCTCTTTTAGCTAGAGTGGGAGCTTATTACCATGATGTGGGTAAACTGGTTAAACCTGATTATTTTACGGAAAATTTAGTAAGATTTAAAGATATGCATAAAAAATTAAAACCTTCAATAAGTAAATTAATAATTCTTAACCACGTAAAAGAAGGTGTAGATTTAGCTAAGAAACATAATTTAAAGCCAAAAATAATTGATTTTATTATACAGCATCATGGTAAGACTTTAGTTTATTATTTTTATCACAGAGCTCGAGAATTAGAACCAGAAGGTAAACATGAAGAAGATTATCGTTATCATGGACCTAAACCTCAAAGTAAAGAGACAGCAATTGTTGCTTTAGCTGATACTATAGAAGCTTTATCCCGTACATTAGATGAACCGACTCCCTCAAGAATAGAAGAAATGGTGAGAGAAGTTGTTAAAAGTCGTTTTATGGATGGAGAACTTGATGAAAGCAGCCTTACCATGAAAGATTTAGAAAAGATTACTCAAAGTTTTGTAAGAATGTTAAACGCGGTTTTTCATACTCGAATTAATTATCCTAAAGATGAAAGTCGAAATAATAAACAAACAAAATCTAAAGAGAATAAATCTTAAATCCTTGTGTGAAAAACTTGATAAACTTGGGTTTCTTCTTAATATAGCGGATAAACACATTTCATTTTATCTCTGCGACAACGAATTTATAAAAAATCTTAATAAAAAATATTTCAAGAAAAACTTACCAACCGACGTCATAAGTTTTCCTTTAAAAGACGATTTAGAACCAGATTATTTAGGTGAAGTTGTTGTTTCCGTTGAAACGGCAGTAAATGTAAGTAAAGACCTTGATATTAAATGGCAAAAAGAATTATTTCTTTATCTTGTTCACGGAGTGTTACATCTTATAGGCTATGATGATATGACAAAAGTAAAACGGCTAGTTATGGAAAAGAAACAAGAAGAATTGTTAGAAGAGATTTGTTGATAATAAGAAGCTCATAGTCTTTAGTACTTAGCTCATAGGGAAAAGAAGAAGAAATAGATAAAGGAAAAAGAGAAATTGTAGGGGCGCCGTCTGCCAAGTTGTCAAGACCTCTGGCTTGTCTACGCCCGTAATAAAATATTAGAAGATAAAAATAAAGATAAATATTCACACGAAGCCACGAAGATCACGAAGGTTGGGAGACACGAAGGGTATGAAAATCTGTAATACTGCCACGAGTAAATTCGCGGCAATATTTATGAGTTCAACACTTTCTGTTTAAA
The DNA here is from genome assembly GCA_023135905.1 of Candidatus Omnitrophota bacterium. Classification (GTDB taxonomy): domain Bacteria; phylum Omnitrophota; class Gorgyraeia; order Duberdicusellales; family 4484-171; genus JAGLSE01. The sequence continues at coordinate 911 of JAGLSE010000022.1, read as the reverse complement.
ATACATTTTATCCAGGCAGTGTCAACCTCCTAAATATTGGTGCTACGCACCTATCGTAATACAGATTTTTTATAAAATATATAACTAATATGGTGAGAGATGGGGAGAATAAATTAAGGAAAAAGGAAAAAGGAAAAAGGAAAAAGGGGAAAGGGGAAAATAAGACGAAAGAATAGAAATAATTAGAAAAAATAAATATAAGATATATTTGTAAAAATAAGAAATACGTAGGGTGCGGGCGTTGCGTCCGTCCTAGATAGAAATAAAATTAAATTGTCAAGATTTGGTAAAATTATAAGGATGAATAAGCATAGGGGGGCAAGTCTTGAATTGACCACATGTTCAAATAAATACGAATAAATAAAAAACACCCGTTAAGTATTCTTCTGGAATATATATAATTTTTATATTCTTGTATAAAATCCCTCTAAATGGAACTTATCGTTTTTTCTGTTATTAAAGGGTTAATCGGATAATGATCGATTGGTAAAAGCGTTTTCATTGACTTTTTTTTTGATAATGATAGTATTTAGAAAGAATTTAAAAATAAACGGAGTAGGTGTATAGTAATTGTTATGAGAAATTAAAAATGAAAAAATATACACAAATTGGTGGGGCTCGAATTGGCTGTTTTAATGCAACATGGCCATTTGCCAAAATAGAGATATCAGAAAATCAAATAAAACTTTTTGTATTAGGAAAATCTTATGAATTTCAAAAAGAAGAATCTTTACAATTAAAAAAATGCCATGGATTATTCAATAAAGGACTTCAAATAAAAACTACAAATATAAATTATCCAAACATTTTAATTTTTTGGTCTTTCAATTTAAAACAATTAATAAACAATCTTGAAAAAATGAATTATCGAATTTCATAACAAATCGCTGCACACCGACCAAATTTACCGC